>JASLVU010000006.1 GCA_030741225.1 Candidatus Poseidoniaceae archaeon
AAATCGTCACGAATTGGCAACAGTTCTTGTTTTCATGGCTATGGGAGTGAACGTTGGAATTGTTGTAGCATCTGATGCGCTTGCTGCGCTTCCTGAAATCTACAATATGGCACCTGAAACAGAGCAACCAAGTTATGTCTCGACATTCAACTTAAAGAATCAAGCCGTTGGATACCTATTCTTTTCACACTTGACGATTTTCGTGCTATTGGGGATGTTGGTTGCAACCTTTGCAAGAGGTTTCCTCATCCCAGTGAGTGATGAAGGCTGGTTCAGTTTTATGAACGGCGATACAAGTTCTTTCATCAACAAAAATAACCTACCATTGCAAATTGCACTGTTCGCGTGGGGATTGGCTCATGCAGCCAGTTTGTGGCACTTTGATACAGTAAGTGTTGCTGACAAACTCGGAATTACTACTGTCGAAGGTTATCACGGTCACTTTGGATTTTGGCCTGCATTCTTTACCGGAATGGTTGCTATGGTTGTTGCTGGTATGTTCTCTGAACGCTGGCATACCCGTGCAATGACACTTGCTTCACTTTGGACATTGTATCTCGTGTCATCTTGGTACGATGCAGGAATGTTCACTATTGGAATGCTCGAGGGCAACTGGGGGAGTCTCATTTGGTTGGGATTGACCTTCTTTATTGGAGTGGGAATCTACTCGATTTCGACGCACGAGAAGTGGGGCGGATGGGTTAATCGAGAAGATCATGAATACTCTGGTGCTCGATTATTTTGGAATCAGCATTGGTCATCGGTCATGATTGGAATGGCCTTCTTCTTTGGACTGGTGATTCGAACACAATGGTATGTCGTTCCTTCGATGAATGCCTTCGGAACCGGAAACTGGGACATGACTGGAGGTTCTGACCCCTGGTACATGAAGCGAGTTGTTGATTATATTCTTGCAAATAATGCGCATATGATATTTGATGCCGACCGTTTCTATCCAGTAGGTGGAATCAATCCTCGACCTCCGATTTTCACATGGTCGATTGCTGTAGTTGCATCTCTTTTGGATCCGTTTTTCAGCGATGGAAACGCTGTATGGTGGGCAATACTTTCCCTACCAGCGGTTTATGGTACGCTGACCATTCTACCGGTCGCATACATCGCTCGTGAACACATCAACGAAAAAGCTGCAGTTGTTGCTGCGTGGTTGATTGCTTTCATGCCGGCTCACGTTAGCCACACGACATGGGCTCTTGCAGACCACGACGCATTCATCATGCTGTTCATCACACTTGGATTTATGTTCTGGCTACGTGCTGTAAAGTATGCTGGAAGCGAGCGATTGCTTCGTACCTCATCCCCGAGTTTAATGTCATTTGTTTCTGCTTTCTCAGCGGTTGCAAGCGAACGCAGAGCCGCCTTTTCGGCCGCAATTCTTGCTGGTGTAAGTTTTGGAATCGTTTCGCTTGGCTGGAAAGGTTTCGTTGTCGGGCCTTCTATCATTTTCCTAGCTTATGCCGCACAAGTTGCAATTAACATGTTTAGGAGAAGAGACTCTACTACGCTGAATGTTTTGTTCCTGACCATGCTTACGGTGAATTTCCTTATGGCTCTGCCATTCTACGCCCACCCTCAGATTAGCCTAATTCTTGACGGTACCGGTCTTCAACCCTTCTTGTTCATCATGGTGTTTGCAGTCGCAATCAGCTTTGTGACAACTGGATTCAGAGACAAACCTTGGCTTCTTGTTTTGGGGGTTCTTGCGGGTGCTGCAACTGCATTTTTCATTGTTCTGTGGCTACTCAAACAGGCAAATCTTTCCAACGCATGGGATGTCTTGTTCACCGGTAGTGGATATTTCACCAAGACCAAGATTTTCGGAACTGTTGCTGAAGCTAACGCACCGAACCGAGGGCAATTGTTTGCACAATTTGGACCGATTACATTCGTTCTATCTCTGATTATGGGTGTTTTGTGTGTTTGGGCCGCTCTTCGTGAAAGAAAACAAACAAAGTTGATTTTCGGAGTTTGGATTCTTGCTGCATCATTCATGGCTTGGACTGCTGCTCGATTTATGTTCAATGCTACCCCTGCGATTGCGGTTTTGGGTGCTTGGGGAATCGTCTCTCTGTGGAAATGGGCTAACTGGGAAGGTATGCTCAAGACTTGGAAAAAGATGGGTATCCGTTCACCAGAAGACCGAATTCGTGGAGCACGAGTTGCTGTTTGGAGAACTCCGTCGTTCTCAGCAATCATGCTCGTTATGATTATGCTGTTCGGTCAACAGTTCACTTATGGCTTAGATGCTGCAATTCCCTCCAGCAACAATGCTGAGGACGATTTGGATGAAACCATTTACAACATCATTCCGGATGTTTTGCGTTGGGAAATTGGAGGCTTCTCTCTCCTTGATGACAGCAATTACGATGGTAATTGGTATCTGGGTTCCTTCGGTTCTGGTTTCAATGACAACGGATGGAATACTGCGTACGAATGGTTATCACAACAAGACCAAAATGAAAGTTATTCACATCGGCCAGCATTCGTTTCATGGTGGGACTATGGATTCCAAGCGCTTGACACAGGTGAGCACCCCTCCGTTTCAGACAACTTCCAGTCAGGTATTCCTGCCACTGGTAACATGTTGCTAGCAAGAAGCCAAGAAGACTTGGTTTCGATGTTCATTTGGCAACTTGGACAAGGCGACCTCAACTACAACCGTGCGAACACAGGAGAATCATCGTTTACTTCAGGATATGAAAACATCGTGGATAACTACCTTAATTCTCAACAGATGGAATTATTCAACAAGATTTCCACCGATAGTGACCTTGATGAAATGAAGGATTTTGCTGTTTTGAACAGTTATGAAGTTTACAGAACGAATGACGATACGGTTATGGCAGTGGGTTACCACCATGTTGACGGTGTTTTTGATGACTCCAAACAGTATTGGAGAGTTTACGATGAAGGTGAGCGAATTTTGTGTACCGATGCTCTCTCCCCTACTTGTGTTGATGGTGACTGGTCCGAAGAATCTGAGGCTGAAAGGACTTTCACGAACAATATTCGCTCTGGAAATGACAATATCGATGATGTAACTCATTACATCATTGGAGACTATTGGTACACTGCTGACCTCGTCGAGGAATTCGACTCAGTAGCCACTACTATCCACCGCAGAAACGCTCAACTTGCATTGACCGTTCAACTTCTCTCAAACAGTTTAGATGATGACCAAATTGTTGACCTGTATGATGATTTGATTACCGATCTTGAGGGCCACTACACCGTGCAGGATTACGAGGCGGGACCTGGTGTTACTACCGACAGAGACCACGAAATTCGATACTATGCCATTGACAACCGATTGTACCCTCGTGCCGGTCGCTATACTGCTGATATGAACTACAATCAAGGTCAACCAATGGGTATTTTTGGTGCTCCCACCATTTTGAGCGGACAAGATGTATCCACCTACATGGATGAAGTGTACGAGACCATTCGGGGAGATTTCCCAGATGAAATGACTCGTGCTGAAGTCGATGAAGCAATAACTCAAGACTTCCTCAACCAACAATCTGGTGCTGATATCGATCCATTGCAAGTCGAAGATGTTCGAGTCGATCACAATGCAGCGTTCTTTGACACCATGCTTGCACGAACATATGTTGGATATGGCGCCTCTACTTTGGGTGTTGATGCTGGTTCAGCAAATCCGCAACCTGCTCAACACTTTGGACAGTCCGGAAGCCCAGGAAGTATCCTCGGCCAAGCTCTACCACTCCCAGGCGCAATGACCAATCACTTTGTTATTGCAAATTGGTATTCGCCTGAAGCGAACGCATCGGTCACACCCGAGCAGCAAACTGTCGGAATTTCATCTACCAACACTCTTGTCAAGATTCTCAAGTACTATTCTGGTGCAGAGATTTCAGGTCAGGTTACAATGAGTGATAATGGCGAAGGACTCTCTGGTGTCCGTCTGTTGGTTGAACGTGATGCTTTCTCTGGGGAAGGACCTGAGGATTTGGACCCTGACACGTATTGGGTTCCAATTGGATTCACGGATTCCGATGAAAATGGACATTGGTCTTTTGACGCCCCCGCTGGAAGAATTCGAGTAAGCGCTTTTGCAGGAGATTATAATGCACTCGAAGCCCAAGATAGCATACGTTCCGGCGATTATTCACAAGGCCTATCCGACATACTTACTGTAACAAATGATGACCGTCAAATCAATGCAATTACTGCAATTCTAGGTCAAGTGGCAAACATGACCTGGCTTGGTGAAACACAACATAACATTACTTCGGAACAAGCTGATAGATACGCTGATGTCAGTCATGACTTCGATATTGCTGTGGAAAGCAGTGGCGTTTCCGGTCTTGTAACTTGGACTGGCGATGAATCATTCAGTGGCGACCCTCTTGTCAGCACCGATTTCATTTTACGCAATATCTGGTCCATGACCGAGAACTACACTCTTACAACAACGAACGGTTCATTCACATCAACCGATAGTCGTATTCTGCAAGGATCTGGTGAAGTAACATTCACTGAAAACGGCACTTTTGACAGCGAAGGAGTTGCATTTGCAGATGATTTCACTGGTTCCTTCACGCGAGTAATTGCCGATAATCGAGTTTACACGAGTAACGGTACCTGGGACGGAAAAGGAACACTAGTAGCATCTTGGATTTCAAATTCAAGTGTCGAAGATTGTATCGATAACGAAACTTCACCAATGCCTGAAAATGAGACGCTTTGTGTTCTTGATTCAACCTCAACACCAACTTCATACCTTCTTGATGGAACTGTTGAAGCCAATGGCCGATTGACCTCTGATGGAATCTCAACATTGGTCACCGAACACGTAGGTGATTCATTTGAAGCCACAGGCTCGTTTGAAGGGACAGGTACTCTAAACGGTACAGGTCTCTTTATCGGTGTAGGTTCTTTCTCTGGTCCAATGGTTCAACCTGGTTCGTTCTACATTACGGGTCTCCTACCCGGTGTTTACAACATGATTGCTCAGTTAGAGAACGGTAAGGAAGTTCTCCTTCCAGACCCAGTGAATATTGGAATTTCTCCTAGTTATGATTTGGAAATGACAATGCCTGGTTCAATTTTCAAAGATACACTCTTCGGAACCGAAGGGGAGCTAGCAAATCAAGTGATTCAACTTGTTGATATCGATTTGGGTACAGACTCAATGATTCTCATTGAAACTGACGAGAATGGGAATTTCTCAGAAGGACCTCTTGCATCTGGTGAATATTATTATCGCGTCGATGTCGATGGTGATGGCTGGTACGAATCCAATTATTCGTTCAGTGTGTTTGATGATTCTCAAAACATTACTTTGCAGTCGATAGTCCCAGATATGTACGACCTCACCCTAACGCTCAGTTCCCCTGTCGACCCGTTGACTCAGGAACCTTATGCCAATGTTTCCAATCGTTTAGTGACCTTCACAAGCGCTGATGTGAACATCCCTGAATTAAACGCAACATCCGATGAAAGCGGTGTTCTTTACATTGAATTGCCGGCAGGATCGTATACCATCTCTGATGAATCTGGTTCCGATTACATCCTTTTCGACTACATCACTGTTGAAGACCAAGATTTGGCATTGTCAAGTATGTACGCAATCGGAACGTGGGTCAATGGTAGTGTTCGTGCACCGGATGGTGGTATCTTCAATGAGGATAACAACTACTCTAACTGGGCATCACAAGCTGAAGAAATTAAATTTGCAGAAAGCCAACCAGCATCTGGTTTGGACATAAGTTTCGTTGCAAATGAACTATCATTTGATACGAAGGTGGAAACTGATGGAAACTACAGTATTCGTTTGCCAAGTGGATATAATTTCCACATGACAATGTTCAGTATTGCATCTCAAATGTCTGCAGGTGAATTAATCCAACTGAGCGGAGATTCCGAATTGGATATGGGATTGATGTATCTCAAACCAACTGTTGGTTCTCAAGGGATAGTCTATCTTTACGACAATAATTCTACTTGGGATGAATTTGTTCCTGGATTCGACTCGCAGGTGGTCATTGCTACCGATAGTGATGGACTTGAATGGCGTACGACCATTTCCTCAACTGGCGAATTCGTGTTTGATCTTCAGGAAGGAGTCTGGGACTTCACGGTCGAGGACTCAATTTTGAATTCCTCGTCAGTAATTGATTACAACTTAGTAGGGGATGCGGAGACTATCTTTAACCCTATTGAATTGTTTGTGAATCCTGCCCATCTCAGCTTGAATTTGAACATCTTTATGGATTCAAATTCAGACGGTGTCTTTGAAAATGGAACCGGTGTTTCACCTGCATTTACTCTGTCGCCGTTGAATGACCATGGAATCGAATACAATTTCTCCAGCGAAGACTATTCCGATTCTGGAAACATAACGGTTTCACTTGAACCCGGTCTTTACAGCATCAACTTCAATGATACGATTGCAAGTGACCAGAACGCTACAGACTACAATTTGCTTGGAGCAGCACCATTTGAGACCTTGGTTATCGGTCTTGAGTCCTATGACGAGGCGGTTTCATTCCCGCTTCGAAACGAATATTTGGTAACAGGTAATTTGTTGAACCAAACAGGTGGTTCGGTCGAAAACCAGTTCTTGCTTCGAAACGAAGCCGATGATTTGTGGCACAACATTGGGTCGGATGAAAACGGTTCTTTTGCTTCGTATGTTCCTGCCGGTGAATGGGTTGCTATTGTTGCTCCTTTCACTGCAGAGAATGACAGTCTACAGACGTTCCGCCAGTCGTTTACTGTTGGTGCTGACTCATCTCTACGAACCAATCTATCGTTCACATCTCTTGAAGTTGTTACCATCAATTTCCAACTACAAGAAATGGATACCGACACCAACATGAGTGATGTGCGAATTACCCTTGTCAGTCACGATGGGTTTGGAAATATTACGCTATCAAAATCTGATGCAAACGGTAATGTTAGTGAAAACATCATGCCTGGGAACTGGAGTATGTTCTTGAACAAGTCCGACCCGCAATTGCGATGGAGTTTGAACACATCGACAACCCCATTCTCAACTGCCGATGCTGTTGATAACATACTTGACCTCGGAATCATTAATGCGAAATTGGAAGTACAAATCGGTGGAAAAGTATTCTGGGATCTTAATGATGATGGAACACCTGGCCTCACTGAAGGTGTTGAAAACGTAACAGTTTCTATTGTTGGCTTGAACAACACGGAGATAGATACCAATGTCTCAACGGATGAATCTGGTGTGTGGAGGCTCTTCGTACCTATTCAAGATGAATATCAAGTGACTGTAAGTAAACTTGGTTTCGGAACTGAATCCTACAACATCTCGAATTCAAGTGCATTCCCAGTCTATGCGAGTCAAGAATCACATGACATAGAAATTATTGCTGGTAATGTAACTGTGTCCGGTAACGTGACTGACATCAACGATGCTGAAAGATTGAACGGGTCTTCAGTTGTTCTCTATCCGAGCACTGGAATGGCGGGCGAGCCAGTAACGGCGAGTTCCGAATTTTCGAACGACCAACTCAACTGGTCAACAGTCATTTCGCCTGGTGAATGGATTGTTGTGGTAACGGAAGCGAATGCCGATGAAAACGGTGGCGGTGTTGCGATTGGTTTGCTCGATGCGAGTGTTTCAGAAGGTGCATCTCTTGACCTCGAAATGTCCCTGGGTGGATGGGTTGACTTGACTACTTCGTGGACTGACATCAATTTGGTCGAGCATCATGCAGGTGCAGACAGCAATGGTTCCAGTATGATGAATGAATCTGCGGTCGTTACTTTCTCTATTGGTTCTGAGCTTGAATGGGATATACCGATTGGTAATGACGGAACTATTAGCGTTTTGATGCCTTCTTCGGATATTGAAATGGACTCCTCGTTCATTACCATTCAGCACGATTTATCTCTTGAAATGGAATATATTGGTGGTACAACCACAACAGTTGCAGAAGGACGTTCTCCAGTAACACTTTCCTACACTCGAAGTATCAATTCGGAAACATCAGTAACTTTGGTTGCTAACAGCACTGTGAATGCTACTGAAGTATCTCAAACCTCCTTCATGGCTGTTGAGGAAGGCGAAGGATACAAGCACATCGAATTTGATGTTGAAGTGAATTATGAAGGTACTGAAACTGTGCAAGTGTTTGATGTACTTGGCCAAGTGGGTGTGGCGCCTGACGAACCGGATTGGAGTATTGAATTTTGGAACGGTACAGATTACGTCGACACATACGAAGTATCACTTGGTATAGGTAACAGTTCAAGCGACACTTCTGTTCAAAATTCAGCAGTAATTGGTGTTCGAATTACCGTCGCTAACCAATCCACAGCTTGGCATCTTCAAGAGCCACATACCCTCAAAGTTCGATTCGTGGTCGATGGTTCACCATCCAGTGAAATCGCTGTATCTGTACAAGTACCACAAATGTTTGACTTTGAACTTTCAGAGAAAGACGAAGCTATCGGAATTGGTGCAGGTGGCAGCAACACCTTCGGATTCCAATTGCTGAACACAGGAAACGGTGATGATTCGTTCAATATCGAACTCTCGGATAACATTCCTGAAGGCTGGGAGGTAACACCGATGAATTCAGTCATCACGATTGCGAAAGGAGATTCCCGTTCTCAATTGTTCACTGCATATGCTCCTGCTGACTTTGATTCTGGTTCGAAGGTAATCACAGTAACAGTGACCAGTGAAGATGGAGTCACAACCGATTCCTTTAATGTCGAGATTATGCGTTCAAACATTGACCTTTCTGTTGACCAAGGTGATATTGTAACACTTTCAGATAACATTGCAAATCGGGCTGGAAAACTCGTAATTCCAATCAAAAACTCCGGTTTCTTGGGCACCGATGATGTTGTTGTCTCTGCGAAGATTGTTGGAGGTCGAGACTTAGGCGCCCAGACAATCACTGCTAATCCAGAAAGCACTTCCAATGCTGAATTTGCTCTTGAGGCTGGGGATGCATCCGGAACAGTCCGTTTCGAAGTTCGAATTGAGGTTGTTGGGGAAGACAGTTCCTTCATTGAAGATCCTGTTGATGAATTTGATTTCAGTATTGAATATTTCATCGACGAAGAGTCAGATGATTCTCCATGGTTTACTCTGGCAATCTTCATCCTTGGTGCGCTCGTAATTTACGGTGGTATCAAGGTTTCACGTCGAACTTCAAGTTCTGCAAGATTCTGATTTTAGACAACCAATTAAAACAAACACCGCTGTGTTTGGATTGGGGATGAGGTCATGAAGGGTCTGCAAGATGTGGAATACCTTCCTGAACCTGATGACTTGAGAATTCTTTCAGTGATCGACCCTTCAGCAGTTGGATTTCAGGATCAATGGCGAGCAGAAGTCACAGGATGGGCTCCACGACAGGCTGCGCCAGTTCCGAGCATTAGGCGCCGAAAATTCTTGCTTGCAAACGGTGTGTTGTTTTCTCTGGTCGTTATCATGATGTTGTATGTTTGGAATTCCGGCGTTCTCTTTCTTGAGTTGCCACCACCGAATTCGGAGTGGGCTATTGAACAGTCGGAGTTTGATGATTTCTCACAGCTCGGATATACTGGAGAAGGCGTACGTGTCTGCATGGTTGATACTGGGATTGACCTCAGTAACCCGGCTTTATCACAGTTCCAAGTTGAGTTCAAAGATATGATAGGAGATTCGACGGTTCCAGTCGATTATGGGTTTGTGGCACATGGTACGCTTATGGCGGGTATACTCATTTCTGACCAACACCAACTTGGCATCGCACAAGGAATTACTCTTGCCATGGTTGCCGCACTCGGCGCGGATGAGAATAATCTTAACAGCGGTTCCGAAGATACGGTTGCGAAATCGATACGCTGGTGTCAAGATGAGTTTCAAGCCGATATCATTTCTCTTTCTCTAGGAGGGGAGCAAAATGTCGAAATGGATACCGAAGGCACAAGTGTATCTGCGGTTCGTCGTGCTGTCGATTCGGGTATTTTTGTCGTTGCGGCTGCAGGCAATGACGGTGGAGAAGGAGATGATGGTCTTGTATCGGTTCCTGGCAATGTAGCACGCGTGATTACGGTGGGAGCATCTGATCGTTCGCAAGAAGTCTGGGTAAATTCTTCCGCAGGCTCCCAGAAACTACCGAACGGTGATATGCGCACCGACCCGCATTTGAAACCGGAAGTGGTTGCCCCCGGTGTTGACATTATCAGCACAGGTGCTGGTGATACATGGTTTTCAAGCAGCGGGACATCGGACTCTACGGTGTTTGTTACCGGTGCACTTTCTTTGCTTCTAGAAGCATTTCCTCAGTACAAACCCACTTCGGAATCAAACGGTGATTGCATTGACTTCGTGAAAGAATCTTTGCGAAACTCCTCTCTAAAATACGACGAATTGTTGGCGCATGATGATCACTGGGGTTATGGGCAACTGCAAGTTTACAAGTGGTATGAAGATTTGAATTCTCGAACCACTTCATGCAATGGATGAAGGTTTTGTATTGCGAAAACTTCGCAATGCATCGTTTCCGCGTTAATTTAATGATATTATTAAGTAAAAATGATACAAAAAGATAAGGAAAAGTGATATTTTTTATCTAAATTGATATTATTGGAGCGACAAATGAGGCGCAGTATTATATCCGGCGCTCTCAACGGTGAGATGAAGAGGTGTATGCATGAAGAATTCAACAACTCAAAAAAGCGTATCGTTAGTAACTCTCTTGTTACTTTCCACAATGACCGGGCTCATCGTTCTACCGACAGCCTCTGCAATCAATGAAACCTCGTCCGGCACCATAACGGGAACTGAAACTTGGAGTGGCACTCACAACCTAAATGGTGACGTTGTTGTCGCAGAGGGTGCAAAACTCATCGTTAATGCCGGTACAACCGTCAACATACCTTATGGAAATCACATTGATGTCGCGGGTGCAATATGTATCGGAGACTCTTCTTGTGGATCCAGTATTGGCTCATCAAGCAGTCAAGCCCGATTCATTTGGTCGACTCCATCTGATTACAAAATCACTGGAAGTTGTTATTCGAACAACACCAACGATCCAAACTACAACACAGACACTGCGTGTGGCTCAGGCATGATTATTCGTTCCACAATTGATCAAGCCATTACATCCATTCGCTATGCGCACTTTGAAAACGCATACGGTATACCTTTCGATGTCAACCAATTGACCACGAAATCGTACGGAGTTCTTGTGTTTGATGGCTCCTCCACGACTGCTGAAGGCTTATCGTTCCAAAACATCAACACATCCAATGTTCTCGCTATCGATTTGGCGGCTCCAGTAATTACTGATTCAACCTTTGTTGTGGGTGACGACGAAAATGGTTATGCTGCAGCATCCATACTTGCATACGGAGCAGGTGCTGGTATCTTATCGACCATGCAGATTCGTGACTCAGTTTTCACTGGCGATACAGAATCCGAGTGTAACCAGCAAGGTCTGAACTTGATCAACATTGAAGATTCCTATATTGACATGTCGACTTTGGAACTAAAAGAAAACTCTTACGGTTTGTACATGGAGCAAAGTTCAGGCTCCGTAACCAACTCAACAATTACCGTTAAATGCAGTGGAATCAATACCAATTCTCACAAAGTAACAGGTACAATCAAGCATACTTTGATGGTTGCTGATAATGTAATTACAACCGAAACCGGGGCAGGCATAACTGCATATGACGGCGCAATAGTTCAAGCGCATGGGAATACAATTTCTGGTGCTGCTGAAGGTTCAGGCTTTGATATCAAATCATCCACAGTAACAGCAAACAACAATCAAATTGGCCCAATCGGTGGGTGGAATGGATTTTGGATTTATGGAGAATCGGATGTGGTTGCAGAAAACAACACAATCCAAGACACAGCGAAAGAACCTGTATTGATTGGTGAATACCACTACCGCGACCAAAATTGGAATGTTCCACCTCCGACTGCAGCTCGTCTTTACCTTGCGAACAACCAAATTTCGAACAACACCGGAACATGTAATTCTGTGAAAATGTACGGCGGAGATTTCCCATGTCCTGCTATTCACGTCTTCATGTCATCTGCAACGCTCTATGACAACACCGTAACCAACAATGCTGGAGATGGGCTGCGAATTAAGGCTGGAATTGTTAATGCACAGCGCAACACAATTGAGGTCGGTGGCTTTGCTGCCAATGTTTCTTTGTATGATGACCCGATTACCAAAGATAAATTCGGCTCAATCGCATATTTTTCAGGAAACACCTACACAAATGCTACTCAAGTTTACAACATTACCGAATCTCGTGTGACTGTCCAGTCTGAATACATCCCGGATGCTGGAGGAAACGAATTGTACCCTGTTCAAATGAGCTGGCTCGGCCCTGAATGCCCCTATGTCCTTGAAGAATGTCTTCAAGTCCCTCCTACCGCTATTTTACCTCCAGCATTTATGCCCCTTGCACTAGAGGTTGTTGAGAATTCAACGGTATTTTCTTATGCAAATTTGCAAAACTTTGACTCGTCGAAGATTCATGTGCAAAATCAAAACTCTGCATGGGGAAGTCAAGTTCGGGAAGGTGAACTTGTTCGTTACCAAGTGAAAGCCCAAAACAGCAATGTGTTCGACGCTACTGTGATCATTCGAGATGCCACAGGATTGCCACTTTACACCATGCAGACCGATGCTTTTGGCTTCACTCCAGAAGTTTCACTGCCATCAGATTTCCTTCTTGATCGAAATTGGAATCACAATGTTGGTGAAACGAATGTTCAAATTCCAGGTGTGACCGATGAAAACGGTAATGCTGTCTTCATCGATGAGAACTCATGTGCTGACGGATACGACAATGATGGCGATACCAAGTACGACAGTGAAGATTCGGATTGCAATGGCGGCCGAGAATTACCTTTCTATTCCGTTGAAGCATTCAAATTTGGTAAGGGTGAAAACGAACTCGACTTTGTTTTGAGCGGTTCGATTGATGATGTAATCAACCTTGTGAACTTGAAACCGAGCGTTACGGTTAATCAAAACGATGGATTTTCTTTCGCAACAGTCGTCACATTGTCTGGAACATCTTGGGACGGAATTTCTGGTCCGTATCCGCTTGACGAAGTCGCTTACCAAAATCAATTTGGAATGATCAAGCGAATCGAAATTTTACCTCCGGGAGAATCCGATTGGAACAATGCCGGCTACGCAGTCGATACCTCTGGTGCAAACGGCGAAATTACGCTCGCAAATCATCCTTTCAAAACATGGTCCTTCAATTGGGATATGGCAGCGCATCCCGAAGGTGAAGGTGATGTGACATTCCGTGTTCGTTCATTCGATGGCCTTGAATATTCTCCGGTTGAAGTTCGAAAGTACAAACTTAATTTGGTTGCTCCAACAATACTTGTCAATTCACCAACTGATGGTTCTTCCCACGAAACTGGTAAGGTGACTTTCACAGGAACGGCCAGTGATCCGTATACTGGGACATGGGGTAGCGATATCAATTCCATTTGGTTTGATGTAAATGGCCCCAACGGTTACACCTCAAACTTCCAAGTCCCTGGTTCAACTGCTTGGGCTTATGATTGGATTTTCCAAGACTTGCAAACAGGACAATACGATTTCCGAATCTGGGCCTCCGACAGTGATTTCTGTAACATAAAGTCCGGCTGGTCAGAATGTGCTTACGAATCACGAACCATCAATATCAACACCGATAACGCCATTCCGTTTGTGCAATTGAGTGAGCCGCTTAATGCTGACACCCTTCGTGCAAGTGAAACGCAGTTGATTCAAGGTGTGGCTTTGGACAACGATGGATTAGTCACACGTGTAGAAATCTCAATTTTCGATTTGGCAAGTGGAATAGCGCTCAACAACGGTCCAATTCCAGTGACGAACTTTGCTCCGAATGGCGCATGGTACACGACTTGGGACACTTCAAAACTGATTCACGATCAGCAGTATGAACTTGTTATCAAAGCATGGGATGGTAAAGATTTCTCAAATGAAGAACGAATCCGAATTACGATTGATAACCCAACGGATGCAGAAAACGAAGTGCCGAGGTTTAATTCCTCTGGATGGGCAAAAACGATAACTCTGTTCTGTGATTCAAACCCTTCGAAAGCAGACCGTTGCAATGGCGGAATAAGTATTGACTTGATGGAACACTTTTCTGACCCAGACGGGATTATTGACGGTAAGACTGATGGCTTGACCTTCGATATCTTTGATGATAATACGAATTTGGACGATGATTTCTACGGAGACTACATCACTCTATCGGATAGAGGTGTTGCAAGTTACAATCCTGCGTTTGTAAACTCATTAGGCAACGAAATCTCGGAATGGTCCCTTGTAGGACTCATGTTTGAAGCACGTGATGCCTATGATTCTGTTGCATATTCGGTTCCCGTGAATGTCGTCGTCGTTGAAATTTCCTTTACTGTCATCCGAGATGGTTCCGGTCCAATCGGTCCAGATTCACCTGCTTACTTCAGTGGGCAAGGACTACCAAACAGTTTGGTTGAGGCTCGGTTTGACAGTTTGAAGGGTATTCGCATCAATCAAACTCGCGTGAATGCTGATGCAACATGGAGTATGGAAATTTCCAGTAGCCAACTCTCGGGAATGGAAGGTACAAGCCAAATTATCTTTGAAATGGATGACCAAGTATATGTTGCGCCAGGTGACAATTCGGATACTTTGTTCCAACTCAGTGTTGGCGGTGATTCCGAATCAGGTTTGAATTTGGGCTTAATTGCGGCAATAGTTGTCGGAATAATCATTCTCCTCGGTGCAGGAATGTTCTTCTTCCAATTTGAATATGAGGACCTCGATGAGGATGATGAATTATCTGAACAGCAAGCCGCTGCAGTCGACCCTTATGCATGGGCTAAAGCGCGAAAAGAGCCAGTTGCCATCCCAACGCCTGCAGCTGCCGCCACTCCACAGGCTGCTGCAGCACAAGCATTGGGAGCGACTTCAACTCAGGCAGTTACCCCACAAGCCTCTCAGCATCCTGGATGGTTGTGGGATGCTGAATCGAACAATTGGGTTCCTGATCCAAACTATAAGCCAGGACAGTGAAACCTTTCGCTCTACGGAGTGAAATTCAGAGACGAGAAAATGGGGATTATGTATGTCAGTTCAACCCAAACCAGGCGTTCATGAAAGAATACTGCTGCATCTTCTTGATTTCTCCGACTTCAAGAACAGTGTCGAGGTTCCCTTTGCACTTTCTCAAATGGGTATTGCCAATGCTGTCGCTATCGCTCGTTCGAATGTTCCTCGGGCAATTGCTGGTTTGAAAGACCAAGGTCTGTTAATTGAAAGACAGGCCCATGTTTCTGGTGTTTCTCGGAAGCGTAAGGCCTACTTTCTCACCGACCCGGGAATGAATGTCGCAGAGGATACTTGGGAACGGTTAAGAAATTTCCAATTGAGAAGCATCATGAATGAAGGCTCGATTATCAATTCCACGTTGGGAGAAATCAATGATCATCTCGACTTCTCTATGAGGCCTGTCGACATCATTCGATACATGGATGACAATTGCGTTCTCGATACACGCTCATTGTCAGCAGACTTGGTCGAAAGAGACCTTTCGAAGCATGTCGAAAAGCAATTGGTCACGTCACTTGGGGATTTACCTCGTCTTCGGCACTTCTATGGCCGAGAAAAGGAACTTGATAACATGGCAAACCTCATCGAAGCACGCGCTACGACTTTACTTGTACCAGGTATTGCAGGAATAGGTAAGACGACCATTGCTTCAAAACTTATTGAGCGTTTTATGCATAGAAGAAATTTGCTTTATCATCGTTGTCAAGATTGGGAGGGTTCACGCTCCTTTTTTGAAGCGATTGCTGACTGGCTTGCTAACATAGGAGATTCAACATTTGCAGATTATCTTGCAGCAACGCCTGTGCCGCAACCTGGAGATGCAGCCCGTTTGCTTGTCGATTCCCTTGGTGGAACACCAAGCCTCATTGTCATTGACGATTTTCATAAAGTTGCAGATACGACGCTTCACCAAACATTTCAAGCGATGTCATTGGCACTCTTGGGTAGTGAAGAAGAAATTGGTCTCGTGATTTTTTCACGTTCATTCAAACCGGTCGTTCCTACCAAAGACGCAGAGGGTCGAATTGCAAGTCTCGTGCTTCCTCTTGATGGGCTCGACTCTGACGCAGGTAGGCAGTTACTCAGTAGTTTTGAAGACCTTGGAGATGAACAATGGCTCCACATACATGGCCTATCAAGAGGCCACCCCCTTGTTTTGGAATTGATTAACCGTGGCGCATCTGCCGGAGCGTTTCATGAAACCCTCGAAAATTATGTTACCGTTGAAATTTTTTCTAAGCTTAGTGCAGAGCAAAAGCGAGTCTTGTCCGCACTTGCAATTTATCGAGAACCTGTACACCTGCATGCACTATCTGAACAAGATCTCGATACAGATGAACTTGACTCATTAGTCGAACAGGGACTTGCACGACAGGGAGATGTCGATGTGTACGATGTGCACGATTTAATACGCGAATTCCTATTGAGAAGTCTCGATGGTTCGACCAAAAAAGAATTTCATGCAAAATGTTGCAAATGGTACTCCAAACAAACAACAACTCCAGGTATTATCATTGAACACATATTTCATCTTACTCGCTCAGGTGAAATCGAAAAAGCCGCTGAGCTTGTTGCAGAAGAAGGACGTTCTCTTATCGCACAAGGGCATATGGAATTACTTGGTTTGATGGAAGACCTTCCGGTCAATGAACTCGAAAAATCGGTGCGAATTCGAGTTCTGCAATTGCAAGGTGAACTGCTTGTTCTTCTCGGTCGATTTACTGAGGCAGAGAAAGTATTCATCTCCACTCAAGAACTCGGAAAATCTGCTAAACCGACTCTCTTGAGTGCAGAAGTACATTCTGCACTTGCTGACCTTGCATTGAAGCAGGGTGATTCGGATAAAGCACTCATCATGCATCGAGATGCCCTCGAACAATTTATCGAATGTGGCAATGCAAGAGGGGCTGCTCGTTCATACAACAATATGGGATATCTACTTCGTCGTAAAAATGACATTCCAAAGGCCCTCGAAGCCTACGGTGAGGTTGAGAAGATTTTGCAGGATTCACCCGATGATGAACTCATAGCAACGCAACTTACTCTTGCTCGGGCATTTATTGAACTTGGAGAGATTGATCGTGCTCGAAACCATGCTCTACAGGCATTCGAAGTCTCGGACGGTGGAGACGCCTTGCTTCATGCTAGGGCTCAAGCGGTTTTAGGACGGTATTACGCAAAAGTCGGGGACGCTGATGTGGCTTCCCACCACTATTCAACAGCCCTTGAAACGATGAGTGCTGCTGGTGATTTGCTGGCTTTGGTTGAAATTACTATTCTTCTAGGAGAAGTTCTGCAGGATGCTGGCCGAGCTGAAGATGCAATGGAACATTATCGTGAAGCACTTGTAATTGCTGAAGCAAATGATTTACGAATGCAGATTGGAGAACTCCTTTCACGTCTCGGTGGTGTAGCCCCAGATAAGCCTCGACGCATGGAATACCTCCAGCGAGCATTGGCTGTATTCCGTGAACTCGGCGCAAAATCGCGAATGCGAGAAGTGCAGGCTCAGGTACATGCTGCTGTAATGGGTCGTTGACTAATAATTGCTCTGCGGTCGATCATATTGCATTGTTGTGATCCCATCAGCGTGGACAATCCACACAGAAGTTACACCTGCCAAAACCACCTCGCCTTGATGCGTTCCCGAACCAGTACCGGATAACGAGACATTGGTGTCGAGAGTACCTCCATCATGAATAAGTTCGATTGATGTGTCGGTGAGTATGAGGGTGATTCTTGACTCGTCTGCTTCAGTAAGCCTCCATGTGACCTTTTCAGCATATTCAACGGAACCCATTCTGCTTGCTTCATCTGCTCTTTCGACCGCTGCGGCTAAGTCGTCGAGATTTGATTGTATGGCATTTTCATTCCACCTTTCTCGGGTAGCGGTTTCTATTTGATAAGCCCACATACTGAACATCGTGAGGAGTAGTACCCCGAGAAGGAATGTGAAAATATAACCAAGTTCAGTTGCAGCAGCATATCGGTCTTGTCGGAGTTCAGTTGACTTCATGAAATCACCTCGGACATTCGAGCGCTTAGAGATGCCATCTGCAACGTGAACTGAATAGGTTCACCGTTTGTATGCCAAATCGCCTCTGAGGTTCCATAAGACGGGTCAGGAACCCAGCCGACATAGTCGGACAATAAATCAATACGACCGGGATAAATTGTCCAGTCTTCACTCGATTCAAGCCCATCTGCGGATGCTTCAGCAATGGCTGCTCCATATGGATTTGACCATCCTCTTCGAACCTCATATGCAGTTGATGAGGCGAGTGAAGAGCGGTCAATTAGTTCGATATTCAAATTCATTTTTCCAGCACCACTGGTACTGTCTTGTGTTGGGTGAAGTGATGGTATAGTTGCTGCAAAGCGTGGGCCAGGGCCACCTCTGTCAGCAGGTGGAACTACGATATAGGGTTCAAATTCAGGATGATTCGTAACCACTGCACCACCTGAGTAGGCAACTTCCATTCCAACAATCGACGAACGGAATTCATAACTTAGCCTAGACAAATGGAATCCCCAAACTGTACCGAGAGTTGCATGATTCGATGCCCCATTCACGCCAATCAAGCTAATTTGCATGCTTGCAGGGTGTGTACCAGAAGACCATGCATTCTTCAGGTCAACTTCACTTCGACCCCCCATCGTCTGCCAAGGCAATACTGATTCAATCCATCCACTGGCTTGCGTGTTAATAGGCATGCATCTCTGTGCACCATCATGAACAGCCTGAATGAGTCCGTGGTTTCCTTGAAGAAACAGAACTTTCAATGCGTGGCCATTTTCGACAATCAATTGGTTACTGCCAGCAGAGATGTCAACAACTTCACTGTTTTCATCGTCAAGGAATGTGCCGTTAGCACTGTTTGAACCAGATAAATTCCATTCGGTGAATGAACCTGCATGGACGATATGCATCTGCGCAGATGAATCAGTCCTCAAGGTATGAAGTTGGCCCGATAAAGCTCCGGTATCATCGGCTGGATGGTGGTATATTCCAGAGCCACTAGAATTCATTCTCCAAGTGACAAACAAGTCGCCATTCGCATCCAGAAGTGGAGCGCCACGAATCTCGGCTGGAGGCCATGGGAATGTTGAACTTTGGTTGGCAGGAATCGATAATCCTCCTCCTCTCCATGTCACAGTCACGCTTTCTGTGCCTGGATTTGAAAAGACCATTTCGCCATTGATATTCGGCGTAATGAATGAATGTCCAAGAAATTGCCCATCAGTACTTGGAATAGAAAAGTATCCAGTGTTTTCTTCAGAATAAGTTTGCAGAATCAGTCGAGATGGAGAACTGCTGGAGATATGTACAACCTCCGTTTCGGATTGATTAAATGAATGACTGAACGATACACCTACTCGATTTTGGTTTGAGGGCAATGCATAATATGTATTGGACGATTGATTGTTAATGACGATTTGGTTCGCTGACTCGCTGATTATGTGAATTCGACTCTCTCCCAAAGGCAGTGGAATTGACCATGAACTGCCTGTCGAATCAACCGGACTTGGATCATTTGGCTGAACAACAGTTGACCCTCCACTACCTCGGGCGATCAACAAATGCAGCTGATGCGATGAGTGAAGCATTATTTCTCCGTTTTCGGTTGTGTTCATCAAGTACATCCCGTCGACTTTTAGTTCAACATCAGAGAGTTTTTGAGAATCTTCATAGATTTCAATATCAATCGGGCCCAAAGGTAGTGCTAACCCCGGAGCGGCAGTCATCGATATACTGTCAGCCCACGCAGGAACAGTAAAAATGTACGGGTTCGAGGGTCCGAGGCGTAAATCATCGATGCAGATTGCAGTGTTTTTGGATTCAGGATGACGAATGTTGAGTTGATCATCATAATCCAATGCTCCTTGAACCCGGAAACTCATGCCCTCCGACCATGTTGCTGAGTACCACATGTTGCTTTGCATTGTGTTCCAATTCAAAGTGCCATCCACAGGAATTAACTCGATTTCAGTCGAATCACCAGGCATACCTGTTTCACTGAGTGCAGCAGTTTGGTGAGCCAAGAGTGTCATTTGTGAAGACATGTCATGCCGCTCAATCGAACCTTCTAACTCTTCGATAACAGGTATCATTGAAACCATCATCATTGCGATGATAGACAGTACTCCTCCAAACAGAAGAACGGTGGCGACTGCAGCAGAAACTGCTTGTTCATCGCGTTGGAGTTGGGACCTCATCGAGAAACCTCCACACGTTTGACATCGACTTCGAGAATGAGGTTTACATCTTGTGTTTCAACAGTGAAGCCATCCGCGCCACTGGCTCTCAAGTAAGGTGCATAACCAGTGAATGTGTCAAGAGTTCCTGAGGCACGGTTCAAGGTATATTCATCGAGTAATTTGTCATGATATTGAGGGGTAATTAAATCGCTGAGTGCATTGTTGACAGTGAATTTCATGTGATATGCTGGCCCAGTAAACAGGGTCATAGGTCCTAGAGAAATCATATCCATACCAATTTTATTTCCTGTACCCAAGGAACCATTGATAGTCACATCATTGAGAACCACTGAGAGCCGTATGTCTCCACTAACCAATGTGTCAAGTTCGATGTTTGGGAACTTCGAAACTTTCCAAGGTTGATCAGGAAAACGTTCTGTTCTTGCATCGTTCATCAATGCGATTTGATGTTCACCTTGTCCAAGAGATGTTGTAATCTGAATCCCAGACAAGATGTACGAAACGCTTCGGTGAATTGGCCGGTTGTCGGCATCGAAAATCGTTACTGACATCCAGTGTTCACGAGAAGAATTATGTGTTACGATGACTTCTTGAAAGGTAGACATGAAATTGAATGTTTCAACCCCATTTTTGGTTTCAATTGTTGCGCTTCGAGCAGTTTCATTCATCGATTGTATCCCAAGTGTCGTACCGTTGATTTCACGGATCGTAACTCTTTCATGGGCCGTTAAGTCGGCTGCAATTGTCCAAGTCTCAACCTTGCTAATCGGCTGAATCATAGTGGACTGTAGTGCCAATGTATGACGTATTCCAGTGCCTTCAGGAGAACTTCCCGCAACATCTATTCTATCCTCAAAACGATCTGCAATACCGTTCGCACTGTTCCAGTTGGTGTTATCTTCAAAGTCCGTGATGTAAGGATTCAAAAATATCCAGACACCTCCCATAATTGTAACTACCATTGCCAGCATCATTACGACTCCAAGAACCTCGCTAACTGCCCGAGTATCTCTCCGGAGAGAAGGGCGGCAGCAGGGGGTCGGCTGTGCGTTCACAACACGCACACGCTTTGGTATCATTTAGCCATTGACCTTCTCCATCCATCATTGGAGGTGATTGAAGCGATGAGAATTAAACAAGAGATTGCTTTTTACTGCTCGGTTTTTCTTCAAACTGACCAATATAGTGTGACTTTTCCGGACCATCTTGTAGAGATATTGTGATATCACCAGAAAAGATCTCATCAATGTGCAAGAGAACGGTTGATTCAGCGAGATGTGGGCGATTATTTTTCTCAGAAAGATGTGTAAGGGAGATGCTTTTCGTGGCATCTGTACATACCTGTGCGAGGAATTCTCCTGTTTGATCGTTTGAAAGGTGGCCTCCTCTTCCGCTGATTCTGTCTTTTAGAGAATATGGATAGGGCCCATTCATCAATCTTTTGTGATCGTAATTCGCTTCAATTGCAATATGTTGACATCCACGCACATGTGTTACGAGTTCATCTGTCCATGAGCCCAAATCTGTAATGATTGCGGCCCTCTCACCGTTATGGCTCGCAATAAAGGCGACATTATCTGCTCCAGTATGTGGAATCGGAACCGCAAGAACTGCTAAGTCTCTACTGACGCGAATGATGTCAAGTGAATCAAAGTAGTGAGTCAATTCCGGTAGTAGGCCCAATTCTTCCGCAGTACGATGATTTGCCTGAACTTTCAATCCCCATTTTTTCTGAGCAACCAGTGCACCACCACCGTGATCGCCATGGTGGTGGCTGATGAATATGAAATCGATTTCAGTAGGATGAATATTCATTCTTGCGAGACGTTTTTCCAATTGAGCGCCGCTAAATCCTTGATCAATCAAAACCTTTGAAGCTTCAGTTTCAAGCAATGTCGCATTACCACGACTGCCTGTTCCTAGATGCGTCAAGGTCATTGTCATTGCGAACATATGTCTCCTTTCGCGAGAGGCCTTTGAAGAAACCGGATGTTCGACCATCAACGGGTGGATTTCAACGCACAGAAGAAAAGTTCGTGTTCTAAGTTGTAAGTTTTGGTTCCTCTTCTGTAGGATTTCTATACCGAATGTACGAACATCGCTCCATCATCCTCATAAGTGTCTTAGCAGGCATAAGAACTTGCGAAGCGTATGCTTTGTAGGCTGGTCTCCAAATGCGACGAAGTATTACCACTCTTCTTACAACACTTGCTGTAGTTTCCAGTCTACTGTTCATGTCGCAGTTCCCAGCCATTTCATCCGTGTCAAATTTACACCCTGATACGACTGACGGCTCGAAACCTCCTTCTACGGACAGTGACGGCGATAAGATTCCGGATGTTCATGAGAACTTGTTTGAAGAATGGATGAATTGGACTGCCATTGATGGCAGGCCAATCCTTGTTCAGGGTATGGATAGCAACAATGCCTCTGATGCATTGGTTGATTTTGATAATGATGGCCTCAACTCAACAGAAGAATATTGCTGGCCTTACCCTGCAAATTGTACCGCTCCTGGATTCCCTAGAGGGTTAACTGGAGTCGTAGATGAAGAAGGCGAACGCAGCTATCTCGACCCTCGTGTCTCAGACACTGACGGAGACGGAATGCCAGATGGTTACGAGGCATACATGTGCGAACGGGTTGGAGGATACAACGTACTTTCTCTCAAGTATGAATGCAAAACCTTCGACCCGCTCAATGGTAGTGATCTTTATGAAGACCCCGATGAAGATGGTTTTGATGTGAATCGAGACGGAGTACTTTCGACTACTGAACGTTTTTCATCCCCTGAAGAATACATTCAAGGTGCGCCGTTGAACCACACGACAGAACTTGATGGGTTGTGGTGTTCCGCAACACTTCCAGAGGGTTCAATTTTTACAAACTGGCCTTTTATTCCCACAGGTTCTAACGCAACATTCCGAAACTTGCTTTCTGCATGTACTGAGAATGCAACGTTGGTCGTTGATGAAGATATTTGGCTAGGTACTGACCCCTTGCTGGCTGATTCGGATCGATACCATTGGGACGGATTTTCCATTCGTCGCCTGTTCCCTTCATTTGGAGATGGAATTCCAGATGGATGGGAGGTCCACTTCGGATTAGACCCGCTCAACAGAACCAATGCACTCCTTGACCCTGATAATGATGGGTGGGATGCAAACAGGGACGGTGGCATAACACCTGATGTTAGCCGAACCTTGACTGCGCTCGCCTTAGGAGAATCGCTTTCTACTCTTGAAGAGTATTTTGTTCACAATGATGACGGGAATTCTGTCCTACCGGGGTTGAAATCGGTTCGACTCGGTGACCAAACCGATACGCACCTACACATGCCACTCAGTTTCACCGCCAGTCCAGATGAGATGAGTTTGATTCATCACGATGTACGTGATTTGGATTCTTCTTCAAACATTCTTTACACGACCACCAAATATGGACTATCAGTTTTCGATTATACCCAAATGACAAGCTACGATCATTGGATGCCGCAAGGAGTAGAACTGCATCAATCAGTTCTCCTCTCAGAGCAAGGTTCTGAGTTTGCATTGGCCGTTGCGACGAGTGCTGGTCTAGCAGTTGCTCCTCTGCAGGCCGATGGCAACCTTGCTCCACTAGAGAATTGGGAATGGTCGCTCTCAGACGAGTTGTTTGCACTTACTACGCTCGCAATCGAGGGTCAAAATATCCATTTACTTGGATTAGGGCATGCAGGGGCAGGTTCGGTTTTCGAGATTTCACTGTCCTCTGAAATTGCTCAAGAACACTCGATTTCCACCAATCTTGAGGCTGCATTAAGCCAATCAAATTCTACTGTAACACATGTTGCACATGGGCCTGCTGGAGGCGGTGCTAACGTCTTGTATGTCGGTACTGACAGAGGGCTTTTACTCGGTGAAACGACAACTGTGCGGGATGAATTTGAACCGAGCTGGCGTTTTTATTACACTCCTGAATCAACTCCGTATCCAACATCCATTGATGAACTACGTTCGCTCTCTTTAGGCATGGTTGCAAATCCTGCAGAAGTACAAGCAATGGTGCTTGATGGACCGTCACTTTCCAACGCTCAAACCCTGTGGTTTGGAACTCCTTCAGGTGTTCATATGCTGAGTCTTGTTGATGATACAATTACGCACAGCGGACTGCTTGAACACCCAGGTGTTGAAG
>JASLVU010000070.1 GCA_030741225.1 Candidatus Poseidoniaceae archaeon
TCCTCGTTGAATATTTGCAGTACGCCGCTGCTGTACGGTCCTATCACAGATTTCGCAGTAGGTTCTGCAAATGGTATCACAACGAACTGCGATGCAATCGCATGGAACTCAGAACAGCAGCACATCCTCATGGCTGGTGTCAACGGTGTCGACGGTTGCGAACTTTGGGTCAGCGATGGCGTCGATGGTTCGGCAATTCTGCTGTCGAATATTCACCCGTCGGGAGATTCTCTACCTGGGAAAGTATTGGGAATGCATTCGGTGATGACAGCCAATGGAGAGAAAATTTTCTTTGATGCTGACGATGGAGTCAACGGGCGCCATTTATGGGTCAGCGATGGAACAGCAATTGGAACGCATGTGGTCTCATCAAACGGTGCATCTGTACCCGTTTCTGCCTCAACCAAGATGGCCTCTTGGGGTCAAGGTGTGCTGCTCAACAGTGCCTCTGACGTGTTGATGTGGAGTGATGGCCAACAGGCTGTCCCCGCCTTTGAACATCCATACTTTTCCAATCAACAAAGCAGTGAGCTTTACACTATGTCTTCTGGAATGACTTCTTTTGGTGGAGAAATGTTGCATTCTAACCAAACCCACGCGTGGTTTTCTGCCAAAAACAACGGCGACATTGAACCGTATCTGCTTACGCTTGATGGAACCCTTACCGGCTGGAACCTTCATCCATCCGGCTCGAGTATGCCAAATGCTCCAAGCATCATTGACAACGCGCTGGTCGTAGTTGCAGAGGCTCAAAACGGACGTCAACTTGTGCGATTGTATGAAGTTGGGAGCAGCCAATGGCTCACATCTTTGCAACATGAAGGGACCGGAAACCCGACTCAGCATACTGCTGAGCACCTTGGCATACATCTTATCGAAGACAGACTTGTCTTTGATGCACTCACTTCAGGTGTAGACCCGCAATTGTGGAGTCATAATCTAACCAGTGGTCAGACACAAATCCTCTCGACTGACATCCTTGCACCAGGGGATTGGGCCGGAGGCATTGTTCACAGCCAGAAAGTGTGGTTTGACTGTGTGGTTCCGGGAGTCGCTCACGAAATCTGTTCAAGTGACGGTACTGAATTTGGTACTGCTGTTGAGACGGATTTGAGACCGGGAATTGCGAGTTCGAACATTCTGACCTTTGCATCATACCAAGAGCACCTGTTTTTCATCGGTTCAGGAAAAATCGATGGAACAGAAACTGGCTCTTGCCTTTGGCATATCGAAAATGGGGATGCTGAACTTGCATACGACCCATGGGTTGGTTCAGGAAACAACTCTGCGTCAGGCACATACGGACAGCTTGTGCTGACTGAGCATCATCTTCTGTTTGCATCACATGACGGCATCAGAGGTCACGAAGTGCATGCATGGAGTCACGGTCAAACAACCGGCGATTGGCTCATTTGGTGAGTTACCTCGAGTCGATGCAGTGAGGACACGAAACTTCAATCACATAATCACTGGATTGTTGCTCCTCAACCGTGAGCGGTTGGCGACATGCGAAACACTGCACGACATCACTTTGTTTTAGATCAGGGCCAACTGCCACTCGATGGTCAAAGACAAAACAATCACCGTTCCAATGAGCACCACCAACCTGTTCAAAATATCCGAGAATGCCGCCTTGAAGTTGTTTCACATTTGAAAATCCAGCGTCCATCAAAACAACACTGGCTTTTTCACAACGTATTCCACCGGTGCAGAACATAACCACTGGAGTATCTTTCATTTCCTCCGGAAGTGATTGAATCGCTTTAGGAAAAGCACGAAACGATTTGATATCGAGGTCTATCGCGTTCTCAAAGGTACCCAATCGAATCTCGTAATCGTTGCGCGTATCCAGTACAGCAACCTCCTTTCCCTCATCCAACCATTGCTTGAATTCTTGCGGAGTAATTTCTTCTCCAGTTCGTTCAGCAGGTTTGACGTTGTCCATCCCCATAGAAATTATTTCTTTCTTGAGACGAACATTCATTCGGTTAAACGGCTGATAATCAGTGTAGGAATACTTCAAAACCATGTTTGAAAAGCGTTCATCTTCTTCAAGGAAATCGATGTATTGGTCAATACCATCTTGAGAACCGGCTAAGAAAAAATTGATGCCTTCATGCGATAACAGGATTGTCCCTTTCAATCCCGATTTTTGACATTGTAAACGAAAGGGTTCGCGCAACTCGTCCCGGTCTGGCAGTTCGACGAATCGATATCCTGCAATGTTTGAAACCGCCTCCTGCATGAACCGAGGAAAAGCGTTGTCTTTTTGATTCATTCTAAGATTAATGACGCCAATCGTGCCGTGATGCAAGAGGTCTGCGCCAGCCCTGGCCAAAGGCACGGTTTGAAACTCGGGGTGCGGGTGACATTTGCCAACGCTTATGTTCACTCCGTTCAAGTCGCATCAACACTTCAACAACCAAATCCCGACTGTGTCCCTTTTCAGCGATAGCTTTTGCATCCAACCCTTCTTCGATATGAGCGTAAAGAATTGCATCGAGAACTGGGTATGGCGGCAAGGAGTCTTCGTCTTTTTGATCGGGTGCTAATTCAGCCGAAGGAGGCTTGGTCCGAGTCGATTGATTAATTGGAGGGGTGTTTCCATCTGCTTCCGCTCGTCGATTAAAGACGTCTGCAAGACCGTAAACTTGCATCTTGTACAGGTCACCTAGAGGCGCATAACCTCCTGCCATATCTCCATACAATGTGCAGTAACCTTGAGCCAGTTCAGATTTGTTTCCCGTTGCAATCGCCATTCGGCCTTGGGCATTTGCATGAGCCATAACCAACAATCCTCGTAACCTGGCTTGGAGGTTTTCAGAGGCTACAGAGTGACCCAATCGAAGCATATCCCCAATCGATGATTCAACCGATGCGTGGAAAGAATCAATTTCAATCAAGTCGAACACCAAGCCAAGTGATTCAGCCGTGTATCGCGCATCATCGATAGAGTGCTGCGATGAATGTCGGCTTGGCATAGCAATGCCGGTTACGTTCTCGGGCCCGACAGCAGCAGCAGCAACACAAGCGGCTACGGCAGAATCTATACCTCCAGACAAACCCAGAACAATCGATGAAATGCCAGATTTTCTGCAGTAATCTGACAGCCCAGTCACCACAGCATCTGCGAGGTCCTCAAGGAGTTCTTTATCGTACTCATGACCTTCTTCTTCGGACGATAAAGTGCGAATTTCATCATCGCCTATTCGCAAAGCATCAGGAGATTCGGAATCGACCCAAAGACAATTCTCAGCATCATCAATATCAACCAAAAGTACACCCTCTCTCCACGCAGGAGCGATGACAACGCGACCATCTGGCCATGCAACAAGTGAGTTCCCGTCAAAGAGTAAATCATCGTTGCCTCCAACTTGATTTGCCAATAAAAACGGATGTTGAAGCACCCTGGCGGCAGTGCGGCAAACTTGTATTCTCGAGCTCAGTTTATCCGCATGATACGGTGATGCTGAAAGATTGACGGAAGCATCGAGTTGTACGCCTTGCCGACCCCATTCAGCAAGATGTTCAATCGGGTCAGCAGAATACGATGACGGAGTCAGTTCTGCTGCCTGCCATGCATCCTCACATACGGTAACGCCCAAATTGAGTTGGGCAATGGTTCGGGCAATACCAGAGCGATTATCGGGATGAAAATAACGTGCTTCATCAAACACATCGTAGGTAGGGAGAAGTTGCTTACGAGCAACAACATGGGAATTCCCCTCGCCGCTTGGATGTGCTTCTGACAAACCTGCTCGAACGACTCCATTACCCGGTAGTTGGCGTTTTGCTTGAGGTTCAATAGGAGTTCCAACCAGCACTGGAATCGGAACATTCAACGAACTTGCAGACTCCTGGCAGAGAGAAATAAATTCCTGCTGGAGCAATAAATCACGCGGAGGGTATCCCGAAATGGCAAGTTCAGTAGTCACTCCAATACTGGCTCCATGCTGTGCTGCCAAGTGTGCCAAATGTTCCAATCGAGCGGCATTGCCGTTCAAATCACCTACCGTCGGGTCAACTTGCATAAGACCAATTCGACGACCCATGGTACCACTTCGGAGTATCAGTCAAGACGGACAATTTCTCCATCAGCGTTCTTGTACCACCATTCATTTGCAGCCTTGTCGTGATACCACCAATATCCATCGGAGCCCATAACCCAATCTGTCTCCTGGGTGGTTGAAGAAGATGTGCTTTGAGAAGCGGCTGCAACACTGGCTTCCTGAGCCGGAGTATCGAATTTCAAGTCTTCATCTGAATCTTCAGATTCATATTCATCATCATCATCGAATTCTGATGAATATTCATCCCAGTCGTATTCTGATTTCGCACCCCGATTGAGGGTCATTCTTCGTGCCCAAACAAGTCCAGTAAGTATGATGGAAAGGAACAGTAATGCAGCAAATGAACCGAGTAATGGGTGAACATCACCAAATACTCGTTCCGAGAAACTTTCTTCCCTTTGAGGTCGAACATCGATAGATGGCCCTATTGAACTCAAATCCTCTCCGACTTGGACTTCAACCCATTGAAGGCCAGTTTGAGAAGGATTCCAATCGGTAGATACTGGAGTTCCACCGCCTTGAGGAATCGCAACAGTGACTCGGCGCAATGTCGATCGGTTTCCATCTGCAAGGACTTCAAGGAAAAGAACCTCGACTGAACCGTCGAGCGTACCGGTATTTTCAACATAAGCAGTAACTATCGATGTTTGCCCAACTTCGACAAGGAAGCGAGAATACGTTATCGAACCCGTCTGTAACTCAAACTCCGGTTTGAGCCAAACCATGTCCCACACACCCACCGAGGTACCAGGTTGCGTACCTCCGAGTCCCAAGACTTGATTATCGGCCAAATCCCTACCAGAAACATACATGTGTACAGAAAGTCGATTTTCAAGCATGTCAAGACTTATATCACTCAAGTTGAATGATCCAACCACTTCTAAGCGTAATCCGGAAATATCCGGTCCGATGAGCGAGAGTGGTTCGATTCCATCTCGAATACGGTCACCTGTTTCTTTTTCTTCTACCCACCATACCAGTTCGAGTGAATCGACATCCAACCCTCCATCTTCAGAGAGAAGAATTCGGACTTCGTGAGATTCAGCCTCAAGTACCGAATTCGGTCGTGGGTTCGAAACTTCAACGGGCTCAGGACCAGTTCCATCGACAATAATCCACCGAACTGAATTGACTTGATCTGTCGCATCCACTCCTTGTCCTTGCAAACAGCCTACACTCCAAGTCATCGCAATGGTTGCAGTCGTTGAGGGTGCTTGGAGGGCAACAGACCAAATACCGTTTAGAGATGAGGCAGAAGTGGTTTTCCCATCGAAGAATATATCCACGTTACAATCGAATTCAGGGACTTGTCCAGTCTCTGAAAACACGACTCCCCCTGCGACTTCAAATGGACTGCTTGGAGCAAGACGTGCTCCGTCACCAAGCAAAGTTCCTTGTGATAGAATGAGCTTTACACTTTCCTCCGGAACCTCCATCGCTGCGGAGAATCGCCAGCGGTGTTCAGGGAATGCAAGGAACACCTCCTGTCCTGCACGATCAGCGACACGGATTCCAGGCTCTCGGCGAGTTTCTCCCAAATCCGGTGTTGTCCACGCGAGGCGCATCTTTACGTTCAAGGTCATATCGCTTTCATAGGGGTCTGCCGGACCGTTCGTACCGAGCATGTCACAATCAATGATGATAACATGAGGGCTGGTCGTGGTGCAATTGCCTGTATCAAAATCCCAGCGGATTGGTAGCGGGTCACTTCCTTGATTCGAGGCGAGTTCAACAACAACCGTTGACAAATCAGAACCACCGTTCGGCTCGACAATATTGACGTTGAATTCGTACGGTGTATCGGGATGAAGCCAAGGCTTCTTTCCACCGACATGCGAGAATGCATTGGAAGCCACAGTTGGAGCGCCGTCGGTTGCCAACTGATACATGAACAGATGTTCATCTGTACCGTTACCGCCTCCGAATTCGAGAGGATGTCCTGCATTGTCAGAACCGACCAGGTAGACTGCTACTTTCTGTCCAAGACTACCCCCGGTATCATCAATCATGAAGGTATATTGCCCAATCAGTGTGGATAAATTACTGGGCAAGTAGAGAGATATTGTTTTGTATTCTCCCGGGTCTGGCAACTGGTTCATGTTTGCATCATCTGCCCATTCTTTCCACACCATGGCATTGATATTTTGTGGCAAAACAGGTTGGTCTGAAATCTGAATTTGTACGGTTTGGGTCGTAGAGGGAGTTCTATGATCGTAGCGATCCATGTTGACTTCCAGAACCTGAGGTGTAATCGAATCGATATGGAATATTCGAGAGAAAATGGCATCTTGAGTTGTACCAGAACCGTTCAAGGGTTTAACTTCAAAATGCCATGCTGCGGTTCCAAATGAAAACGGAACATTGTCGGTGAAGTTCCACATGTTTCCATCCAATGTCGTGGTGTTCATTACAAGGTTTTCACCTCGATAAAACTCCACGACTGCTTCACCATCTGCAAAGGCAGCATCGGTATTGATGCCCTCAAATCCAACTTGGATTTCGACTTGAATCGTTGAACCTGCCTTGATGTAGTAATGTGTTGGAGATAATTCTTGATTGAAGGAGTCGCGGAAAACAACGCTCTTGATTTCTAAATCGTTTTCATAACCCTGAAGACCTGTTAAACCCCAAGTGTGTGTAGCTGGAATCGAAAGAACTCCGCTCGCTAGAACAAGTCGCGCAGAGGCTTGAAGAATATCACAATCATCCCATGATGGTTCAATCCTAAAAGTCAAATTGACTGTAATCTCATCTCCGTTAACAAAACTTGTCAAAGGAGAATCTGGATGAAGTTCGACCAATGCAGAATCACCGGTCCCGACTGGAGTGCCCCCGTTGAGTGGGAGATTCCAAGTTGCTGAATGGTTTCCTCCAGCCAAATCAAATCGAACAGAAGTTGCGGTTGAGGAGGAGACTTTGTACGTCACCTCCATGGTATTCCACATTTGGCTGGGGGTTAGAACCGGCCCGTCTGTAATCATGTTCATGTTGAGAAGTTCAACACTCGAAGACGAATTAAGGCCTTCAATGGACACATGAAGTCCTCCGGCAGTATCGGATGTCAAAGGCAGTGGAATGTTATGGAATCCACCATTGGATGAAAGAGTGTCGCGAATCCCGTTCAATCCGAGCATGAATTGTGTATCTGCTGTCGCCATAAGGGTCGATTGCGCCTCGTATGGAACTCCAAGACCTGCGAGGGTAACAAGACCGGTCCCAAACACTTCAAATTCAACTTCGGTGAAATACGTCCCAAGAGCACTCACCAGCGAATTTGTGTTGGCAACAGATGCATTCAAATCAGTGAGTTGCGAATGGTTGAGAACAAACTGAGAAGAACCGCCTTCGACATACCAATTGGCAACGGTTTGTCCATCGTGATTCAAATTGACCGATGAAAGTGTACCGCTTGAAGACAGTGCTGAAAAGGTGAAACTGGTCAACTCCACCGCTGGAATCCATGCCTTGGCCGATGAACTTCCAGAGATTCCTGGATTCGCAGAAATGTATGTCAAACCGTTTTCAAATCGATCTTGCCAACCCCAAGAACCCACTCGTGCATCGCTTCCACCCCACTCAAGGATTCCATCTTTGGCAAAATCAATTGCTGGGGAAGTTGGTTGAATACCACCGTATGCGCCCATAGTGACGTCGAAGACTTCCCAAGAATCCGAACTGTTGTTGGATGAAGAGGTAAATCGAAGTTGATACGAGCCTACAGTGCCTTCGTCACCAAGTAGACTCATCGAATAAGGCAGGCTTATGTTGGTCCATGACTGGCTCGGAGAAGTTCGGATTTGTGCCTGTGCGGTATTGGCAGTTGCATCGACATGCAGCTCCGATAAGGAGGCTGTTGAAGAGTACCATGGCGATTCAAGCGAATCGTTCCAAACACCCTCAACGGACCGATTAATCGAAGAAAAGGTCGAGCCACCGTACATTGTCCAACCTTGGTCGTAAGGATCTTCAGAAAACGAAGTGAAGTATGTTCCGTCACCGCTGATAGAGTATACCTGAGGCATTTCACCGTTTGGAGATGGTGCAAAATGGAGGTGAAGGACAATGGATGTGATGGATTCCCAATTCACTCCTTGGAGAGGAATCCAACCCATGCCACTACCAGACATACCAGGAATGGCATTCCCGGTCGACGTATCGACAATTGTCCAATTGAGATGAGCTCCTTCGGGAATGAATGCATCGAGGTGGAGAGGAGCCCAGGGCCCTCTTTCTACCACTTGGAAAGAACTTGAAGAAAATCCAATCGAAGGGCTTGTCCATTCTGCAGAAGGTGGAGTCGCATAGTGAACGTCATCGACAAACCAATAATCACAACAGGTGCTCGAACCAGAGGTTTGGTGTATACGAATTTGTGAATTGGTGTGCAAAGCTGCAGCAGGTAGTGATG
>JASLVU010000071.1 GCA_030741225.1 Candidatus Poseidoniaceae archaeon
CACAACCCAGATCTAGCATCTTTCACTTCAGGGCAAGATCTAATCTCTCCCCCAGACAAGTACATATACGCCTGGGTTGAATCTGCTCTCTAAGTTTTTTTTGGACAAAGGGCAATGTACCGTTTTGAATAAACCGCTATCTTCAATGGCAAAAGCCTCCGCCCTTAATGCATGGGCGGGGTAGCGAATTTTCAACACAGAGCCGACAACGGTGAATTAACCGTTGGAATTATCGGTCTTGGATATGTAGGTTTGCCCACTGCTATCGGCTTTCATGATGCAGGTTTCAATGTCTGGGGCGTAGATGTTTCTCAACGAACCGTCGACATGGTGCTGAAGGGCGAAAACCCAACTGGGGACCCTGATGTCGATGATATCGTACCTGCGCCCGGAACTGAAAGATGGAACATTACAACTTCAACTGCTGAGGCTGTGCCGCACTGCGATGTTGTATTAGTTACGGTTCCAACACCGATCACGCATGACCTCAAACCTGACCTTTCCTATGTCGCTGGAGCTGGAAGAGATGTTTTTGAGGCAATTCCAAAAGGTTCGAACACCATTGTCGTGCTTGAATCAACAGTTTATCCAGGCGTTACTGCACAAACTTGGATGCCCATCATCGAAGAGTTAGGACTTGAAATTGGAAAGGATTTGGAAATAGCATATTGTCCAGAACGTTTCAATCCAGGCGACCCTGCACACGGGGTTCGTCAAGTCGCTCGAGTCATCGGATGTTCAAATCCAGATGTCGGTGCAGCCTTGGTTGCATTGTACAGTAAACTCACAACAGAAGACGTTCGTTATGTCGGTAAACTCGAAGTTGCCGAGGCTGCCAAAGTCATTGAGAATGTTCAGCGAGACATCAACATCGCGCTTGTTAACGAACTGGCTCGAATATTCCCTGCTTTGGATGTCGATGTTGAAGATGTACTTTCTGCTGCTGCGACCAAATGGAATTTCCATCGCTATACTCCAGGAGTTGGCGTTGGTGGCCATTGTATTCCTGTTGACCCGTATTACATGATACAGCGAGCTGCTGATGTCGGCGTTCCTGCTGGGCTTATCACTGCTGCCCGCGCCGTCAACCGTTCAATGCCAAGCCATGTTGCGGGCGTCCTGAGTGATTTGATGTGGAATGCTGGTGTTGCAGCAAAAGATGCCAAAGTTCTCCTCCTCGGCTGGTCCTACAAGGCCGAAGTTGGCGACCCAAGAGAGACGCCTGCTGAACCGTTGGCTGAGACGTTAATGGCCAAGGGAATTACCGTAGGTGCTTGGGACCCACATTTGGGCGATGGCAGTTATCCAGAAGGCGTTGAAGTCATTTCAAACATCGCCGATGCGCATGGATTCGACATGGCAGTACTTGTGACAGCACACAAAGCGTGCTTGTCTTTGGATTGGGCGCAACTCGCTCAGCAAATGCGAACACCACTCATCTACGATGGTCGTCGAGTTTTGAACCTTGATGAACTCAACAACAGCGGGTGGAAAGCCTACGCAGTTGGCCGTCCAGTCTAAGAATGAGGTTGTTCTTGTAATGTTCAAGAAGTTCACTGGCGTCCAGCATCAAACATCTCTTGCAGACTTCCGTCTTCAAGCATTTCTAAGGCAATATCGGAGCCGCCAATAAGTTCGCCGTGAACAAATATTTGAGGCATGGTTGGGAAATCCGACCATGCACAGACCGAAGGTATAGCGCGAGGGTCAGTGAGAATGTTGACTGCGGCAAAGGGTTCTCCAAATTGTTGCATCACTTGTGCAGCGCGATTTGAAAATCCACATTGAGCATCGTTCGGTGTTCCTTTCATGAACAACACGAGTGCGTGTTCATCAACAATGGCTTGTAATTCTTCAGGTGTCCAGTTCATTTTCATCATTCCTTGTTTTTCTGTATTCGACGAATATGGACGCCTTGTCCACCGCCATGAGGGTCAAATGCAGTATCGCCAGCAGTTTCTGCTTGAGCAGGGGTCATGCATTTGAGGTCGAGTGCATGTATGGGGTGAGGAATATGTTGTTTCATCACCGAAAGGACTTGCTTTTGCCGTTGCAATGGACGCATTCCATCGAACGAGTCCGAAATTACTCGCACGTGAAAATGGTCGCCAGAACGGTGCAAATCAATGACTTCGACGTCGGCATCTGGCACTGCTTTGAGCACCTCTGCTTCTATCCACTCGGTAGCCACCATGCTTACGCCCCATCATCCGGTATACGGACTTGGATTTGAACCTGCGTGTTGCAACATCATGCTTGAAGTGGCGCGCCTCCACCCAAGATCATGGAGGGGAGCCATTCTAAGCAAGGGCGCGCCCCTCGTATGGGTCGCGATTCTGCTTGGCTTGCAGGTGCAGACATCGTTGCTGTTTTCCTCGCACTTTTCGGACAGGTTGTCCTCACCCGTGCACTGTGGACTGAGTCCTATGGATTGTTCATTATTGCACTGGATGTTTTTGCAACGCTGTTCCTGGTGATTGATCTCGGCTTGCCTACGCTTTTAGCACGCGACGGTGCCAACGCGCCTCATCGAATTTGGCCGTCAATACTCCGGATTTACAATTTGCAAATTCGCGCAGCGATTCCCTTTTTGTTTGTGTCTTTGATTGTCGTGGCCTCCGTTGAATCGCTCTCTTCACATCTTCCTTTGGTATTCCTGTGCGCCACCATCGCACTTGTTCATATCGCCACTTATGCTCCTCGCTCAGGTCTTCGAGCAGCGGGAGAAGCGCGCCTTGAAGCATGGACGAAAGTCTTGGAGCGTGGCATTACAACCCTTGCTTATGTTGTATTGTACGGTCTTGGAATAACCAGTGTTGTAGGGTATGCATCTGCCTTTTTGTTCGGGGCAGCATGCGGCCTTGTGTTCGCTGTTTTTTGGGTAAAACGTACAGTAAGTGGATTTCTCGAACCCGGTCGTCTTGGGGACATGGGTGAGGTTTGGGCATCGAATCGAACTCTACTGGTTCAAGCCTTACCGTTTGCAATTACCCTTAGCGTACTGCCATATGTTGTCCGCGTCGAGAAATTCATTGTCAGCATCGAATTGGGTCTTGATTCAGCAGCCCTGTTTCATGTTGCACAGTTAGCATGGCTTGCTGGCCTTGTCATTCCTCAAGCAATGAGAGCAGCATTGCTTCCGGTCTTGGGCAAAGTACGGCACAGTGAACAAGAATTCACTCGTAACATGAACGCATCGTTGGATGTGTGCATGGGATTGTTGCCAGTTGGCATTTTTTCTGGAGCAGCAATCGTTGGCTTGTTTCTCCCTATAGCGTTCCCAGAGCAATACATCAACGGGTCGATGGGTGCTTCTGCAGTTGACCTGTTCACTGTGCTTCTTTTGGGTTGGTGTTTTACCGTGCTTTCAACCCCTACATACACGGCTTTGCAAGCGGGAATGCATCCTTGGCGATTTACGGTTTTCATTGTCATTGTAGTTGCATTTTCTGCAGCGACTGGTTTGTGGCTCATCGGTTGGCAGTCAACCTTTGGGTTGACGGAAGGCCTGTTTGCTGCAGCATGTGCCTCATCCTTATCGGCTTTCTTTGCTTTGATGACTTCAATCCATCTGTCAGACTCTTGGCAGTATGTCTTTCAACGTTCGAAAGAATGGGTCTATGCAATAACGGGTTCGTCATTGGCTTGCGTTGGTTTGTTGCTCGAATCCTGGCTTGTTTTCGGAGGCCTTGTGTTGATTCCGTTTATTCCACAAGCTCTTGAAACAGTTCGTTCCAACGCTCAAGAAAATACTCTTGAGAGAATCTTGGAGGCAGAGTAATCCCCTCCTCCCAACGATTTCGTAAAGCATCTTCACATGCATCTGCTAATACTGCTGCATCGTGATTACTGACAACAAGTGAATCTGGTAAATATGTCGAAACATCTCCAACATCAACCGAAACCACCGGTGTGCCACAAGCAATAGATTCCCGAGCAACCAGCGGCCCAGACTCTCGCTTCGAGGTGATGAGCGTCAAATCAGCTACCAGCATTCGATCCCAAACGATGGAGCGCGGTTGCAATTTCAATGAAGTCATACCGACAATCCATCCACGTTGTTCCAAGATTTCTCCGGTTTGTAGAGCAAGGATGTGATTTTTTTCAGGTCGTCGTGGATCGGCAGGGAACAGAATATCGATGTTGCTTTTTCTCCATCGTCCATTCCATGGTTTGATTGGCTTCAGCCATTCCGATTCTACTGCACAATGGCACGGAATTGTTGCAATATTTTCCTCGTCGATTCCAATTTCTTGAGCGAGGTTTGAAAGTCGGTTTGAAACAACCACCAATCGGTCTGGCGAGGATGCCAATTTACGGGTAATTTTTGAGAGATTTTTATGGTTCAAACCGACATCAAAATCATAGCCATGGACGGTTCCAATCCAAGGAGCATCGTAATGCTGGGCAAGGGCAGAAGACATGACGCCCACCGGCCACAGTGTGTGGCACACGATCACTTCTGGCTTCCAATCACCCAACCATCGATGCACTTTCTTGCATTGATTTCGGATACTGCGAGAAGTAATACTTGGCCATGGATGTTCAGGAAGTGCGATGTATTTCGGGCAATATACTCGCACTCCTCCATGTTCAAACTGAAGCGGAGCACGAGCAACCCCTGTAAGTGTCGACCGTCGTGCCTCTTGGTACCTCAACATCCTTGGAAGCGGATTCACAACCCGAACGTCGTGACCATCGCCGATTAGGGCTTGAACATGGTCAGCGACAAATGTACCGCGCGCAGAATTGGCTGGGAGCGGATACATTAAGGATACAACGAGAATTCGCATACGACTGCCTTGCCTATTGTTGAAGGGCTGTTTGAATGATGTTGAGGTTTTCTTGAATCGATGCCTTGTCGTTGAACAGTCCGGAGCCGACCACACAATTTCCAACACCCCAATCCTGCAGCATGCCGATATTATGGGCTTTCACACCTCCATCGACTTGAATTTGAACCGTGCGCCCTCCAGCCGCAACCTGTTCATCTATGGCGACCTTGAGTTTACGTATTTTTTGTTCAACAGCAGGAATGAACGATTGTCCACCAAATCCTGGGTTTACGCTCATAACAAGTACGAGGTCCAATTCCGAGAGCACCTCCAGCGCAGCATCAACAGGTGTGCCGGGGTTGAGAACAACACCCACTCCAGCACCTGCGGCACGAATTGCCGTAACTAGGCGGTGAAGGTGAGTTGCAGCCTCAACATGTACTGAAAGATGGTTGCACCCCGCATCGATGTAATCTTGAAAACATTGTTCGGCATTTGAAATCATCAGGTGAGCATCAAAATAAGGTTCAGGGCCGAGAGCATTTCGCAGAGAGCGGATGACAGGTGGCCCAAAAGTCAAGTTCGGGACAAAGTTACCGTCCATCACATCAAGGTGCAACCAATCCAGTCCGCTGTCGATAGCCTGTTGGCAAGATTTGGCCAAATCTGCGAGGTCGGCAGTTAGGACGCTGGGTGCGATAATCATGGTTCTCCCAAACGACTCCAACAAGCGGATTGACATGAGCGTTTCGTTGTTTTTTGTCAGCATTTTTCGTGCGAAGCCTCATAATGCCCCTATCCGAGGGTCCCTTGGTGCGCCCATGGGTGAAGTACGAGCAGTTACCGATGCAGAATTTGAAACAACAGTTAACGGCGATGGCTGGGTTTTGGTTGATTTTTGGGCTCCTTGGTGCGGCCCCTGCAAAGCAATTGGCCCCGTGCTTGAACAAGTCGCTGGGGAACGAGAAATACTCGTTGCGAAAGTTGATACCGATTCAAATCCAATGAACGCTGGCCGACTTGGTGTCCGAGGGATACCTGCTCTATTCCTCTTTCAAAATGGTAATTTGGTCAGTCAAAAGAGTGGCGCAATGCCCAAGCCTCAACTCTTGAAGTGGATTGACGAGCATATGACTGCTGATGATTTCTAATCATTCAATCCGCATGCGACGCTCTTCCATTGCGTCTCCTACATCTCGGAGCAATCTTTCCCTGAGGGCTTCGTGAAGCCACATTCCTTCGCTAAGTTCCAGCAACAGACCGTGTTTGATGAGGTTCTCGGGCGGGTTCCCACTCCACCCTACCGCATTTGCGAGCCTATCCCAAGGTACTGGTTTTTGAGACACGGAAAGGGTGGAAAGCAATTCAAGTTCCTTCTCAGGCAATCCAGTCAAAATTTCTTCATCCATAAATCGTAACCAGTCCTCGTGAGTGGCTTGGCCATACAATTCGAGTAATTCCAGTGCTAAGGGGTGGCCACCGGTTGCTTCGTGAACTTTATCGATGCCTATGGAAGAATCCAATTCCAATTGGTCTAGCCAGTGCTTTGTATCTTCTAAAGAAAGGCCACTTAGAGGCATTTCCCGTACAAGTTTACGGGTATGAACGTCTCTTCTATCGTAAATTCGAAGCGTGGTGCGAGAAATGAACAACAATCGAAGTGGGGCCTTGATTGAAATTTGAATCAATGCTCCAAGCAAGTCTTTGGCGTTCTCTTCCATGTGGTGAACATCATCCAAAACGATAAGCCAGTACGGTGGGGGGCCTCCAGCTTCGTTCTTGTAGCGTTCACGAATGGTACGTGCATCCGTGAGGTAGGACAAGAGTCGGCGGCGCCAAGAATCAACATCAACTGAACCTCCTGGTGTCAAAGGAAGAGTTTCAATCAAATTGTAAGGGTCATGAGATTCGTCAACTCCAAATCTGTGCAACAAACTGGTTGCAAGTCCTAATGAGCGGTCCCAAGGCTGACAAGGGTACCAGCATATTGACAAGTAGGGATCATCTTCTACCCTTTGCGACAGCCAGTGAGCGACTAAAGTTGATTTTCCTATTCCCGCAATACCGTGCACAACAGCACACGGTACACGGTCATCAAACCAATCGTGTAAATTTTGCAATTCATCAACTCGGCCGTGAACTGGGCGAGTTACAGGTGGTTTGTTGTGATAAGTTGCGTGGGCCCCCGTCATCGGGGTGAGCCTGCCCGGTTTTGGCAGACCATCGTCGTTTTTGCTGATTACGCCAAATCGGATATCCCCATATGTCAACACCCCTTCATGTTGAGCATGTAGCAGTACTTGCAGAAGCGAGATGTCGGCAGAAAGTCGACTTGGCGCTTCACTTGCCTCAACCTCCAACAATTCCCCATCTTGATTTCTGAGAAGTACCTTTGTCGTTCCGAGGCTTTCCGATAATTTTTGAGCAGCATCCAAACCTTGCTGAGTAAGTTGCCATGTTTTTTGACGCCTGTCTTCACCACGAATCGTACGAGTATGTTCAGTGACTTTTTCATCTCGAATGAGTGAACGCATCGTCCTGCTCACATTCGGCGGGTGCTGAGCACATGCTTCAGCAATTCCGGGGCGAGTCATTTCGAACCCGACGACATACCTGTCGTTTTGAGCGATATGTTCTGCTAAATGGAGCAAGATTCGGTCTTGGACAGCAACACTGACCTTCGGTAAACCCTCGCTCATATTCCTCCTAAAGGGTAGTGCTTCTCAATGCTTTGGATTGTATCTCGCGCACAATTACACCATAATCCCTTTTAGGTATGAATAGTCCCGTAATCATGAATTCTGTGCGCCGAGGCTTATTCTTGGCAATTCTAATGCTTTTTATGGTCTTGGCACCATTAGCGAATGCAGCCGATTCAGACGGTGACGGAATTGAGGATTCAGCTGATGATTGCCGGTGGGCAGCAGGCACTTCGACCGTTGATAGGGATGGTTGCCCAGATTCCGATGGCGATGGAATCTCTGATTTTAACGATGTTTGGAGCACCTCTAATCCCAACTTCACCAACGAGTACATCATTTCTCAAAACAGCAACTACTACGATGTGGATTATTCACCTGACGGTGAGTATGTCGTCACCGCTTCAGCAGACGGATTCGTTCGAATTTGGAATGCGTCCACTCACATAAACATCCGTTCCGTGAACGCAATCTCCAATGGCGAGGTGACAAGTATCGATTGGTCGCCTAACGGCCAATACGTCGCTGCAGGTTTGGACGACGATACCATGGAAATATACTATTCCTCAAACTTGACCTCGGTTTATGGCAGTATAAGCGTCGACGTGGGCAGTGGGGATTATGTGAACGATGTGAGGTTCAGTCCAGACAGTGACCTGGTTGCAGTTTCCATTGGCCGTTCAGGGAACAGTGGCACTAATGGACGTGTTTTGTTTGTTGATGTCACAGACGGTTCAGTTCTATCTCAATACTTGAACCCGAGCGGCGAAGACCGTTTCTATGCTTCTTCCTTTTCTCCAGACGGACAATTCATTGTTCTAGCCGGCAACGGCG
>JASLVU010000072.1 GCA_030741225.1 Candidatus Poseidoniaceae archaeon
GGTCCCAAGTCTGGCCGTGCTCGCAGAATTCAACCCGTTGAGCGGGTTGATTTACCCACGAATGTACCAGACCGGCTACGGACGTTTTAGGCCCAATAAAAGCGACTACCACTTGAGGCGCCGGTATTACCGCGGCGGCTGGCACCGGTCTTTCCCAGCCCTTATTCCAATACCGATTAATAGTAAAGAAAAGGCTACACAATGTGCAGTCACTTGGAGTTCCCTCATCACAGTTTCCTGCAGTGTGAAGTTTTCGCGCCTGCTGCACCCCGTAGGGTCTGGATTCGTGTCTCAGAATCCATCTCCGGGCTATTGCTCCCACAACCCGTACGCGTCGATGGCTAGGAGGTCCGTTACACCCCCTACGACCTGATACGCCGCAGACCCATCCTATGCCGTAATCTTTCAACCACACACCGTTCCAGGCGTTGTGATCTATCCGGTATTATTCTCAGTTTCCCAAGGTTATCCCAGAGCATAGGGCAGGTTATCCACGTGTTACTGAGCAGTTCGCAATGATCTAATTCATTCTACTCGCATGGCTTAATCGAACTCCAAAAGCGGTCGCCTCTGGCAGGATCAACCAGATTTCTCTTGTTATGATCCTTAGGCTACTTGTCGCAAATTCATATATTGAAATTGAATTACTGTCCTAAAAAAATTGGCGAGAGTATAATGCACTAATGCTTCTTACACAAAAATACGTCATAATCTCGATCACCTACCTGACCTTGAGCGATCTTCCGTGGGGGGAAGGTTTCTCAAAATCGCAATAGCTTCGGCTTCACGTGACAAGAGGATGGCGACGGTCATTGTCCGAAGACTCAGCCGCCAACGCCGTTCTCGTCAACGCAAGCATCCTTGCCACTTACCTCCCCTATATCAAAGTAACCTCAAGACAGGGGTGCTCAAAATGATGGACTGCGCCGTAATTGAAACGGAAGATTTGCCCACTAAAGCAGTGGATAAATTGGTACGGATTTTCAGATTTTCATTCGATATCATAGAGATGAATATTGTCCATATCGTACCAAACATTGACTCCAACGCCGGTATATCCATCGTACCATCCTGTCGCTTCGGCGAAAAAGAAGGTCATATTCTGTTTCTCTGGATTGTCCAATTGAACTCCTTCACCCTCGGAGTAATTTGGAATATAGATTACTGGCATTGCGTGACCGCCCCAATCTTCGTCTTCGTTACTCTTCACCAAAAGTAACATCAAGGCAGCGTCGTAATCGATCGATTCCATCAAGGAAACATACAATGATGCTGCATCTTCACAATCGCCGGCATGCTCCCAAAGCATCTCTATAGGATACTTTGGATATTCATTGACGCCCATGCCATCGATATCGTATTGATAGGGGATTCCACCTACAAAGGAAAGCACAAAATTCGCGATTTCGAGTTCCGTTGTATAGCCGTTTGCAACAGCTAAATTCTTCAATTGTGTAGCAAGTTCGAGGACATACGATTCATGAGGCGTAACAAATCTCTGATAATCGTTCCATGAGGAGGTGGAATGGTCAAGAAGTTTGAACGATCTGTACAATGAATACTCGTAATCGAGTTGTAAAGTATAAGTTTGGTATTCAAACTGCCATGAAAAAATAGGATTATTCATCACACGAAGATCTTGAAAAGAATACGAAAAGGAAAGTGTTCCGTCATAGCCATCATTGTCTCCAACACCTGATGCCGTCACATGATGAACTTCAGATACCACCGCAATACTGCTGTCGAAAGTAAACGAATATACCTCTTGGTTCTGATTAATGTTGATATCAACGGCGTCATCGATAAAGGGGTCTGAATCCCAAACCAAAATTTGAACCTCATGCAAGGAAGTGGTTTCAGGTAAATCGTAAAAATATTCGAAATTAAGTGTGTATTCAGAATCAGTAATCATCGTGTAATAATTCTCAGTGCCATTGGTTGGAGAACATCCAATGTTTTCTCCACTGACTTCAACGCAAAAATAAATCTCAGAATAGGCATCAAAGATATCCAGAGAGTCATGAAGAGTAAACGATTTGAGAGACAAAGACAATGCAGAATCAGAGTAATCGTTGACATCAATTGCGTCAGGATAGCCATCGTTATCGTCATCAAGGTCACTGTTATCTCCTGTACCATCTCCATCAAAGTCTACCCATTCAGTACCATCACGAGGAAACAAATCAATCGAATCGTTAAATCCATCACCGTCATCATCAGTATCGGCAATATCACCGATTCCATCATTGTCCAAGTCCGACCAATCGGTAGGGTCGAGCGGTAAATCGTCGTAGACATCAGGATAACCATCGTCGTCATCATCGGTATCAAGGTTGTTTCCTATTCCATCGCCGTCTGTATCGTACCATTCAGCACCATCCATTGGAAAAACATCGATTTCATCAGAAAAACCATCACCATCATCATCAACGTCAACAGTATTGCATTCTCCGTCTCCATCCGTATCCATCGGGAAATCGGTATGATCCAAGGAGTCGGTGTGTGGGAGGCAACGTACTGCCTCATCGTGGTCAGAATACCCGTCCCCATCGTCGTCTAAATCCGCATTGTTTCCAATCCCGTCAAAATCAGTATCAAGCCACTCTTGTACATCACCGGGAAACCTGTCTTCTTTGTCAATAACTCCGTCTCCATCGGTATCCAAAGTTACCGCAAGGGTCTCAGTGGACATTGTTGTAGCAAAGAAAAAACCGAGTGCAACAAAAAACACAACTGTCGAAAAAGCGATAATTCCGATTGAAATTTCTTTTGTTGGTAAATCAAACACAACCTGCTTTGGAGGATGTGGGGGTGGATTGTTGCGAACTCGCTCCAATAACGAAGTAGAGGGCTTATCCGTCATGGAGTTACATTCAAACGAAGCGATATAAAGAGTCATCCGGACAAGTTGATTCAAAGCAGAATTCTAGAAGCCTTAATCGAGCTTTGTGAAGAACTTTGTCAGGTCAAAATCATTCAGCGCCGAAGAACTGTCGAATCATTGGATGCATTTCCATTGCCTGTTCCTTTTGAATTTGCTCATAGGTTCTCAAGATGATACCTACAGCAAGTAACAATCCAGTACCCGTAGCATTACCTACTGTACCGAGTAAATCTGCACCTGCAGCAAGCAGCCCTACGAAGGCTCCAGAGAAATAGGTTACAGGAGGAATATAGTTCTCAAGTATCTTTTCGAGAATCTTCGGGTTCTTTCGGAAACCTGGAATCTGCATTCCAGTTCGCTCGATTTGCTTTGCAACATCTTTTGTACCCATATTGGTCGTATCGATCCAAAACTTCGCGAAAACCATTGAACCTACCGTCATCAGTGCGGTGTAAAATACGACGTGAACCATAATTTGCGTGAGACTATGTCCAAACACATCACCTTGCTGATTCAGTAGAGGTAACAACCAGTCGTTGACACCATTCACCATACTAGCATACCATGCAAAGCCTCCAGATGCAGTCGTTTGCCCAGCTTCATAGGTGCCGATGTACTGTGACGCACTGGCCCATCCTTCGCGACCCAGGATTGGAGTTTGAGAGAGAGTGGGGTGGCTCCAGAACAAGAGCGAGAACATGTTGATGTTCGCAAGAAGTGCAGCCATCAAAATGACCGGAATGTTCGATGCGTATACCAAACGGATTGGATACTTGCCTCTGTGGCCACGAACCTTACCGTGCGTCAATGGCAATTCGAGTTTACTCGATTCAGCATAGGCTACAACCAAGAACACGACAATAGAAGAAAACAATGCAGCAACAGGATTGACATGCGTTAACAGAATCTGTTCAAATCCGTTGTTTGAAATCATCTCTGCATTGGTTGCTTCCCTAAACATATAGAAAATCATAGGTAGTGTTCCCGATGGAGGATTCTGCAACGAGTAAGGGACTCCTGAGGTTGCTGGAAGCGGTGACAATGTTCCTACAAAGGTTGATTGAGCAACACCAGCAGCGATGAACAACGAAATACCAGAACCAATACCCCACTTACTCACAAGTTCATCGAGCAAGAACACAAGATACGAGCCAGCGAACAATTGAGCAACGATAACGAAGTTCGCCCACCCAAGGCCATAAGAATCGATGAGGAATTCTTGGGGGTCAAGGAAACCGTATGTCTGAGGAATGGATTCAATTGGTATCATAATCAAAACAAGAAGTTTCTGAACTCCTTGATACATTGCTTTGTCTTCGGAGTTGCTAAGATCCAAACGAATAATCTTGGCACCCGCAAACAATTGCATGATAATTGAACCGGTAACAATTGGACCGATACCCAAGTGCATAATGGTTCCAGAAGCACCTGCCATAATCGAACGGAAACCACTGAACAAGTCTAGAGCTTGTCCTGACAGGCCGTAAAGCATGACATTGGTCATTGCGAAATAGATAATCAAAACGAAGGTTGTTGTCCACATTTTTTCATTGAAACGAACGTGTCGCTCTGGCTTCGTGATCGTTGGATAAACATCGACGAATCGGTGAAGAGCGTAGAGGCGACTGCTGTCGTCTCCGCCCCACATAAAACAGGTAAGTATTGCAGCGGCACCGAATCCAAGCAAACAGATACCAACGAGGAAAAATCCTACACCTTCTTCGTATCCGCCCCATGCAGATGGACGCACATACCAAGCAGACAAGCCAAGCATTGCGAGCCAAGCGAGCAACTTTCCATATCGTCCCACAACGGGCATTGATTTCAAACCTTCAGGCATATCAATCATTAAACAGGCCATGACATATGCAACATATACGACAGAGAAAATCAAACCAAAAATGGCTGCTTCTCCAGCTGCAGTGTCAAATCCAGCTTGCAAGTCATCTCGGACCCAGTATACCAGCAAACCCCAATACAATAGACCAGAGATTGCTACTGCGATTGGCATAGGCTTGTGCTTCATAATTTACCCTCCATTCTAGGATTATTCTTCTTCCCAATCGTCATCTCCGCCCACGATGCTTCCACCGGCGGCTTCGAGTTTGGCTACTGCTTTCGCGCTCGCTTCTTCAACTATTACTTTGAGAGCAGTGCTAATGCGACCGCTTCCAAGGAGTTTGTCGATACCCATTTCGGTAAGATTAACAGTATCGTTACCTTTTGCCATTTCCTCAAGTTGACTTACATTCGCAGTTACATACACTGTACGAAGAGAAGGATGTCGGTTGAAGCCGTGCATACCCCAATGGTTTGGCATATACTTGATTCGAGTCATGACACGGTGTTTGTTGATACCTGCATTTCCTCGACCACCGCGCTTACCAGCGCCACGACCTGCTTTCTTACCACGTCCATGGTATCGGTTACGTCCACGATGTTTGTTTGCTTTTGTTCCCATCATCATCACCTCAAATCATACGCTCAACAAGCGCACCTATTTTGTCTCCTCGAGAGCCAAGGGCCCCTCCAACCACGAATGATCGCTTAATGCCACCCCAGCCCTTTGGGCCACGAGGTGGGTGGAGACGGAATACTCGCTTCAAATCAGGCACAGCCTTAACCGTTGCATCATCTTCAGCAATTGCCTTAGCGAAAGCACTGATATCGGAATATTCTGTATGTTCTGCAACAAGTGCATCAGTCAACGGCGCATCACCAACCATTCGTCCACGTTCAGACAACATCTTCTCAACAAGTTCCGGAGTAGCCTTACCCCAAGTGATGTAATCCTTCGCTTTTTGGAGCATACCCTCGTACTGAGGGTTCTCTGGAATAATTACAGCATGATTGACCTTCGTCAGATTCATGTGAAACATGGTCTCTTTGATACCGCGCTCAACACCAACGTTACTTCGTGCTCGTACAACAATCCAACTCATTCTAAGATCCTCCCTTTGTTAATGAAAAGTTTCTCTCGCAAATCATTGGAAACACGAGTCGTGTTCATGTTTTGCAAAGCATTGAAAGTTGCGCCAGCATAGTTGATTGTGGTTCGAGTTTGACCCTTCGTTCTTGACAACACATCAGAAATTCCAGCAAGGTCAAGAACGCGCTTTCCAGTCTCTCCAATAACCAATCCCTTACCTTTTGCGGCAGGCATGAGCGTTACTCGAGTCGACGCAGCTCGACCTTGAGTCTTGAAAGGAATCGAAGTTCCAGGACCTGCAGAAGATTCCCAAGAGCCGTTACCACGCTGAACGGAAATAAGATTCAATTTAGCAGCAATTATTGCTTTACGAATTGCAGCAGCAACTTCCTTTGCCTTAGCCATTCCAAGCCCAACATATCCATCACGGTTGCCGACGCATGCCATGACGTTGAAACGAACACGTCGTCCACTGTCTGTCATTCTTTGAACCATGTTTACCTTGATGACATCATCTTCAAGGTTTGGAATCAAAGCATCGACAATTTCAACTTCGCGGATAGGAAGACCTGTGGCAAGAGCTTGCTCGTAGGTGAGGACTTTTCCAGCCATGACCATTTGGCCTAGGCGGGTCTTAGGTTCCCACTTTCGAAGAGCCATCATAGGATCATCTTGGTTACGACGGCGAGGTCGAGCACCGGTGTCTTCAGTTTCTTCAGGTGCAAGGGCTTGCATGAGCCCTGGTGCCATTTGTATGATTTCTTCTTCTGTCATCAGTATGCCCCCTCAATCTTCGTCTTCGCTGATTCAACTGCTGCGGCCACATCACCGCTAATATGAGCGCCGTTAATTCGCTCGTCATCTGGCAACACACCGTCGCCATGTGGAATGTCAAGGCCGGCGTCAACCATACCTTTCAATGCAGAGAAAACCCGGTTACCTGGAGAACTAGCTGCTAATCCAATGTCAAGAACTGCCTCAGAGGAGCCCTTTGCGATTGCAGCCTTGCCCATAGCATATCCTACGAGGTAAGAAGCAGGTACCGATTTCTTTGAGTAGTCTGCTGGCCAACCGAATTTCTTGGTCAAATCAGAACCTGTCATCGAAACAGTAACCAAATCACCGGAAGCAGCCCAGTCAACAAGTTGACAGGTTGTACGGGTGTTCGAGACTCGAACGACAGCACGAGGTTTGCGTCCTTGGAGAAGCTTCAAACGACGACGATAGTCAGTAAGACCTGCCTTTCGGCGACGGAATATAGAACGGCGGCGAGTTCCTCGCATCACTGTTCACCTCCCTTGAATTCAACACCCTCGATTGACATCTGAGAGCGCATGTGAGCAATAGAACGGTAAGAGCCGCCCTTAGCTTTGAGGTAGTAGCGTCGGTATTGAGATGGCTCAATTGTCTGTTCATCTCGAAGTTCTTTGAGAACTCGTCGTTGTGAACGAATCGTGCGCATCCATCGGTTTTTCCGTGGGTTACGGGCATTGGCAGTTCCTGCTCTCTTTCCGTGACCCTTTCGGCGACCCTTGCGCTTCTGCTCTAATCGTGCACGAGCACGAACACGTGAAGTTCCCTTGATTGGTTTCGCCTTAATCCATCCTTCTTCGATGAATTCACGAATATCATCGGTTTGTACCGCTGATGAAACTTGATCGAGGTATGCTGGGTTAATCCAAACACGGTGGACACCGCACTTGAGTAACTTGGCTGCTAATCGCTTTTGGTTGGTAATTTGCATTAAACATCCCTCCTTCGGTTAAGGACACGAATGCCGAGTTCATCGGCACGCGAATAAATTTGTTCTCGCTTACGTCCACCGACACTTCGGCCAACTCGAGCAGCCTCTGTTTCGGGATCGATTGTTTCAAGGTCGAGTGTGTTCTGAACCATTATTTCTCTAAACCCAGATGGGTGGAGGCCGCGTGCGGCAGCGACTTTTCCGTGACCTACTCGAACAAGAGCGCTTCGGTACTTGTAATTTCGACGTTGCTTGCTGTCCATTCCATGAGGTGCTCTCCAACCGGAACGTGACAATCGCTTGTAACGGAACCATTCCGTTCTACGGAAAGAAGGTGTCTTTTTCTTTTGCTCTGCACGAAGAGCGAGGGCTGCCTTGGTCGAATCATCGAGAACCGGCTTTTGCTTTGCAACATGCCCTTCGACAACATCATCATCCCAATCGCCATCGTCATCCCAATCATCGGACTCGTTTTGGTCTTCATCATTGGAGATAACTTGCTCTTCTGCATCGCTGGCATCAACCAAACGTGCAATGAGGTCTGCTTTCTTGCCAGAGACCGGAAGGTCAGCGGCTTTGAGAAGTTCTTTCAGTTCTGCA
>JASLVU010000073.1 GCA_030741225.1 Candidatus Poseidoniaceae archaeon
ACTCTGGAACCGTGCAATCACTTTGGACGCACTCCGCCTTGTACTGAAGCATTGATGTGGGCTGGAGTGAATGAAGTCATTGTGGCACATGTTGACCCGAACCCAACGGTTCGTGGCTCAGGATTACATGCTCTTGAAGCAGCGGGAATCAAAGTAGAGCATGGACTGTTAAAGTCAGAAGCGAGTGAACAAATGCGACCATTCTTGCATTGGTGCACTCACCGAAGGCCATTGGTCACCGTCAAGCTTGCAGTCGATATCAACGGTTCAGTGGATGACCGTTCAGATTCTCCTAAGCGTTTCACATCAAGCGCTTGCCTCGATGCAGTTCACGCATTACGAAAAGAATGCGATGCAATTCTTGTTGGGGTAGAGACTGTAGTCCGAGACGATCCATCCCTTACGGTACGAAGAGTTGAGACTCATCGTCAACCGCTTCGGGTAGTTCTTGATCCAAACCAGCGCACCCCCTCAGAGGCTGTTTTGTTGAACGATGGTTTTGAAACACTTGTGATGGGGCAGGGATTCAGTTCATTGTCAAGAATGCTTGATCAGTTAGGAGACAGAGAAATTCAGCGTTTGATGGTTGAAGGAGGGCCCACGACGATTGCTTCGTTCCTCGACCAACAACTGGTTGATGAGTTCTATCTGATACGCTCAGATGTTACTCATCAGTCACCCATCCCCTCAAATATTGATTCGCAAAGACTAACCTCGGCTGGTTTGGTTTTGACATCAACAGAAATTTGGGGCGAGGAAGTCGTTGAAATATGGGCCAGACCACAAGAGTACTGACCTAAAGCAATTCAAGCGAGGTTAAAGCCTCGTGGATATACAGTACACCGCTTGTAATAATGGCAAGAAGAATGCCGTTGCGAATTCGGTTTGATTTCCATTTTTTCAACCAGCGTTTACCCAATTGGACGCCAAGAATTGCTGCAAGAACAAGACCTACAATGAGCCATCCAGCCTCAAGAACCTGCCATCCTTCAAGCGCTACATAAACGGGAATACGAGTGAGGTCGACCACTAAAGCAAGAACAGCTGCAGTTGCAGCATATTGTGTTTTATCGGGCAAGCGTTTCTGAAGAAACATTGCACGTAGCGCACCTTGATGTCCGGTAAGACCTCCAAAAAAACCAGAACCAAATCCTCCTATCCGGTCTTCGGTTTCCGGTAGCTGAATGTTCGTCCATCGTTCAGTGATGGAAAGAATCGGTAACACAATCAGTGCGATTCCAACAAGAAGCAACAACAAGTCCGACTCAACGATTGTATTCAGTGCTGCTCCAATGAGAGCGCCGATGACCATTGCCCATCCAAATCTTCGAACCGAGGAGTAATCGACACTCTCTTTGAGAACCTTGAGTTTCCATGCGTTGTGAGAGCCGTGCACTATTGCAACTACGGCAACGGCTTCATGAGGACTAAGCCAAAGAAAAACCACGGGCGTAATCATGGTCGCTAGACCAAAACCGGCCGGCACAGTCAGTGCTGCAGCGAAGAATGTTGCAATAAGGCTGAACAGAAGCAGTCCAACATCCATGGTGCTTCTACTGGAATAGAATTGATAGTATTTCGGGAAATCTATCCGTAGCGGTTTTTCATAACCTCGTTAAAAACAATATCAACAGCCTCTGGAACATGAAATTATATTCGTTTCAAACACTTTTCATTCCACCACTGGTTCTGTGGGGTTTTCTTGCATTAAGTGGCGTGTTGCATGGCAACTGGAAAACAGTTGAAAACGCACCTTCAGAGTAGCGACGGATTCATCAATCTCCGCCTTTTGGTCGGGATATGCACATCAGTCATCAAACTCCACAGGGTGAAGAAGCCTATCCGACAGAAATCCCACAATTTGGTCTTGGTGTGTTCTTGATGTCAGAACCTGGTGAATGCAAATCTTCAGTTTTAGCAGCCTTAGAAGCGGGTTACACGCATATCGATACAGCACGTGCTTATTCAAACGAGCACGAAGTAGGCCAAGCTCTGAAAGAAGCAGGTGTGGAACGTTCATCGGTGTTCATCACCACCAAACTTCGCCGTGGCCACGCCGTGGGTTACGAAGATACAGTTGAACACTGTAAGAAATCACTCGAGTTACTCGATACCGAATACATCGATCTGTACCTTGTTCACGCCCCCCCTGAGGACCCTGAACACCGAGCACCGGTTTGGAAAGCGATGGAGCATTGTTTAGAGCAAGGTTGGGTGAAAGCGATTGGCGTCTCGAATTACGGCCCCGCCCATCTTGAAGCAATGAAACAATACGCATCTTACATGCCCAGTGTGAACCAAGTTGAATTCAACCCGTGGCTTCAACGACCACACTTGAAACAAGCAACAGAGGCTGTAGGAGCCAAGGTAATGGCCTATTCACCACTTGCTCGCGGTCACAAGGTTGACGACCCTAAATTGGGCATGATTGCCGAGCGTTTAGGTTGCACTCCTGCTCAAGTGGCCATCAAGTTCTGCTATGATGAAGGTTGCATTACGATTCCTAAATCGAGTAATCCCTCCCGCATAATTGAAAATATTGCATCTCTGGATGTTGATATTTCAGGCGAAATCGACGCTATACGTGGCCTTGAATGCGATTATATCTCGGGATGGGACCCAACTACAGAGCCTTGAGATAAACCAAAGAGCAGTAGCCGTTCTCAGCCGTTCATGGCCGCCATCAATCTTGCAGAGAAACTGACCCGCTTCAATGAACATTGGAGCCCCCGAGTCATTGCAGAAATGAACGATTACCAGCTTAAGTTAGTAAAAATCGAGGGTGGATTTGTCTGGCACAATCATGAACATACCGATGAGGTATTTCTCGTCATTAAGGGGTCCATGTGCATCGAAATGGAAGATGAAACCGTGCAACTTCACGAAGGCGAAATGTATGTAGTCCCCAAAGGCGTGATGCACAAGCCGTATGCCGAAAAAGAGTGTCATATCATGCTCGTTGAGCCTCGAGAAGTGGTGAACACGGGTGAAACCGGTGGAGAGTTAACTGCAGAAAACGATGTCTGGGTGTGAGTCTATGAGTGAGTCGCTTATCGATGCCGATATTCGTCAAGCGCGTACGCTCCCTTCACGTTTTTACACTGAGCCAGAACAATTCAACCGGCTGAAAAGTGTATTTTCAGGATGGCAATTTGCGGCCCACAGCTCGGAATTGGATGCTCATACGATACAACCACTCGAACATATTGAGGCCATCAATGGAGAATCGATGATATTGGTGCAAGGCGATGAAACTCGATGCATGTCAAATGTCTGCACTCACCGAGGAATGCGTTTAGCACTCGAGCCTTGCACCAAGAAATCTCTGCAATGTCGCTATCACGGGCGCACGTTCAACTTGGATGGAAGTTTTCGACATATGGCTGAGTTTGAACAGGTCTACAACTTTCCTGATGAGGGCGATGACCTGCCTCAATTTCCACTCAAGCAGTGGATGGGGATGTTCTTCACTGCTCAGGGTGAAGCAATGGACTTGCCTTGGGATATGCTTGAAGAGCGCCTCGGATTTCTCAATCCAGAATCATTCACACACGATGAAACCCGAGACCGTGACCACAGTGTGGATGCGAATTGGTTGCTCTATGTCGATAATTTCCTAGAAGGATTCCACATTCCTTATGTTCATCCAGAACTCAATCAAGCACTCGATTCTTCAGGCTACGTCACCGAGACCTTTGATGGCGGTGTCATGCAAATAGGTAAAGCGATGAAAGGCGATGTCAAGTTCGAATTGCCTACAGGTCACCCTGATGAAGGCCAAGATATTGCTGCTTACTATCTGTGGCTCTTCCCCAACATGATGTTCAATTTCTATCCCTGGGGATTGTCGCTCAATATTGTCGTTCCAGTCTCACACAACACCTGCAGAGTGCTTTATCGCGGGTATGTTCGTGATGCAGAATTGGCCAACGAGGGTGCCGGTTCTGTACTTGACACCGTTGAAGATCAAGACCAGTGGGTCATTGAAGAAGTGCAGAGAGGGATGGAGTCAAGTGTCTATGACCGAGGAAGGTATTCGCCAACCAAGGAACAAGGCGTTCACCATTTTCATCGTATGCTTGCTCGATTTCTTACGCCTCAGGAGCCGTGAACCAACTGTGCAAACATTCACATTGCACCCTTACTCGCCCGAGTCATGGACTTCTTGAGTCATGCGCTCGTCGGTGCCTTAATTGGTGAGGTGAGTCCTAAACGAATAAAACACCGCCAACTGAAAGGAGCTTTGGCTGCAATGTCTCCCGACATTGCCAATTTCTTTGCCTACCCATATCTTGGGGTGAAAGTAGGAAACACAATCCCATATGCACATCCTGAAGATTTCTATGCCAATACATGGATTATCGACCATTGGACATGGATACCATGGGAGATTACTCATTCGTTGTTGTTTTGGGGTCTTATCTTTATGCCCTTGTTACTGTGGTCGAAAAAACCACTTCTGTTTGGAGTCGCTTACCTCTCGCATATTTTGTTGGACATGCCCTCCCATTCAGGAATTTGGAGTACGGTTCCTTTGTATCCATTTGAATTTCGATTCGAAGGATGGTTTGATGCATGGGCATGGTCAGTTCCGGAGGCAATAATGTGGGCTACGATTCCTTTCGTATTGTGGAGGATTGCAGCCTATACCCGTGTACCGAGTATCGATGTTTTAGCTTGGCCCAGTGAGCATGAAGTAGCATGAAGATGGACAATTGCTCGGCTTTTTCAAACAATTTTATCGGTTCTTAAGATAATCTTCACCGTACCATGACCATTGTTCCATCGTCCAGCCCGGGGGTAACCCTTCAGGCGGGAGTGGAGGTGCGAGTGGGGTTTGTTGAACCATTGGAGGAAGCACAAGAGACTGACTTTGTGCCATAGAGTTGCCACGACGACGACTTACGGCAAACATTCCAACCAAAAGCGAAAGGATAACGATGACAGCCAGTACTGTGATGATGTTTCCTTTACTTGAAGAATCAGCAGCAAGATATCGGTCTGCATCTGCAGGGTATGAATCTCCTTCATCAGACCATCCGTCACCATCTGTATCGAGGCAGCCAATTCTATCTTTTGTCGATGTCCCTTTTTCATCGGGACAATCATCTGAGAGATTGGTTCCAACCTGGTCCGGATATCCGTCGGTATCGATATCAGACCAGAATCGTACATCGTCAGCAAAAGCGTCGAGATAGTCATCCCAACCATCACCGTCGGAGTCAGGACAACCGAGTCGTTCTTGTGAAGAGAGCCCGAAAAGTCCAGGGCAGTCATCGGCAAAATTGCCGAGCGGTGAATCTCCGTATCCGTCAAGGTCGTCATCAGCATGTTGTGTCGAATCGTTCAGGAAAGCATCTCCTTCATCGGACCAGCCATCTGCGTCAGTATCCAAGCAACCAAATCGATCCTCAGTTGAAGTGCCGTAAAGAAGCGGGCACACATCGGCTTCAAATCCGTTCGGCGCATCTCCATAACCATCTCCGTCTTGGTCTGAATGTTGACTTCGAACAGTTGCGAAGGCATCTGCACCATCATCCGTTGTCCAACTTGTGTCAGGGTTGGACCAACCGTCTTTGTCTGAATCAACACATCCGTTACGGTCTTCAAACGACAGTCCCGGGACAGTTGGACAGGCGTCACCATCGAGTCCACTCACTTCGTCTCCAAATCCATCAGCATCTGAATCAGCCCATTGTGTGGATTCTGTAGGAAACACATCAACACTATCGGCGAACCCATCACCATCGGTATCTGCGCATCCCAAGAGAGCACCTAGGGAACTGCTACCAGGACTTTCTGGACAATCATCGATTGCATCAGCGGTCCCATCGTTATCATCATCTATATCTTCAGTTGCGTCTTCACAACCGTCTCGATCAGCATCGTTGGAAGGGATTGAGGAAAATGAGGGAGAACTCATTGGGCATTCATCAACTTCAGTAGAGGAAATTGAACACGCCCAGACGGCGCTGCTTTCCAGACCATCACAAATCCGGTCATCATCATCATCAAGGTCTTCTCCAGCATCTCTACAGCCATCCATATCGTAGTCTGTAGCGGTAGTAGAACTCCATTGCAAGTCCCCTGTAGGGCATCGATCAAGTCCGTCAAGCATCATGTCATTGTCGTCATCATCGTCTTCGGTTAAATCTGCACAACCGTCCATGTCATGGTCTGTCAGAGGCGTGGAAGTCCACGACAAGTTTCCTAACTGGCATTCATCGTCAATATCCAAAACCGAATCGTTGTCATCGTCTTCATCGCAGGCATCGCCTTTTGAATCCCCATCATAATTGACTTGGGCGGCATTTGGTATGAATGGGCAGTTGTCAATGTCATCACCAATGCCATCGCCGTCCTCGTCTGCCATCGGGTCGATTCGTACGACCTCATCTCGAGCGTTATCGACATAGTAGATGTGACCATCAGGGCCAATTTCAATACCCATTATGTAGACGGCACTGGTTTGGATTGAGTCCGCTTCTGCACCGCCTTTACCATCCGAATCAAGTTCATATGCGGTGATTTTACCGTCTCCAAATGTTGATACAAACAATTGATTGCCTTCAAGTGCAATTCCCGTTGGACGGTCAAGTCCAGTATCCAAAACACCCCATTCAACATCGGTAATTTCAGAGTACTCTGCCAACGGCTCAAGCCGTGTAGGACTGTTCATGATGTTCTGTGTTGAAACTGTGGGGTCATCGGTGTTGACCCACAATACGCGGTTAGCACCTGCATCTGCAATGTAGAGAATGCCATTTGTTTTGTCCAAGACCATGTGCCCTGGTATGCCGTAAGCATGCGTGAGCGTAATGTCAGCGTAACGTCGAACAATTGCATCAGAGTGGTCGTCCATGCCCGTGTCGTGGTCTTCTTGGAAGTCGTAGTAAACCAACTCTCCATAGTATCCATCGTTGTACCAATATGCATTTTCAGAGTCATGTGCAATTCCAACACCGTATGGAGACTCATGATTCATATCTATGTGACTTCCAAGGAGATTGTCGTTTTGATGCTCACGAGCAAAATGGCTCAATGAGGATGGCCAAAGAGTCGGACCCATGAAGTTGTTCGGCTCTTGAGAGCCAATTTGGCCACAGTACGTGTTGCGTGTTTCTTGCGCTGAGCCCCACTGCCAGTCGAATTCCTCGTGGTAGGCGCCAAACGCTATAGCGCTCACTTCTTCAAGAAAGTGATTGCGATGTGAATCGCGTCGGTTTTCAGAATATTGTGTTTCAAGGCCAGTATCGTGAACAATAGTTATACTATCTGTAGCCCGATTTGCGACCCACAATTCGTTCGCTCTTCCTGGATGGAATTCCAAATCCCGTGGGTCATCCAAGTCGTCGGAGGCATCTGCGATAACAACCTCATTGAACACAACTCCAAATTGTTCCACATCTGCAGTCTCTCTTGATTCAACCGCATAGGACGGTATTGCAAACAAGAGAACGCTTAGCAATACGAGTGTAGCAAGTTTGTTCATCAATGCCTTCGAAATTGCAATACTCTTTGATACCTTGCTTTTGTTTCGTCAATAGTTCGTCAAACTTAGTGCATCACTTTGATTATCTTTTGCACTACGCAAAAAATGGTTTAACTTGATAATGGAGGAGTTCTGTCCTGTTTTTATGGGAAGGGATGAGAAACCTCCTGAAATCTTTCGAAACCGTCCGATTCGAAATTTCTTCAAACTCGTCCCCATAATCGAATGGTTCTACCCAATTGACCATCGCCGTTTGTGGAAAGACGCTTACAATGAAGCATATCCGAGTGGAAAAACGCTCAAAGAGAGCTACAAAGCGGTATGGGAAGTTAACACTCTAGCAGCGGTTTTGGTGTTGGCCATGAATGCATCTTTGTTCTTCAATCTGCTTACAGGAGAATCCAAAGACTTCTACTGGGCCTCTACTCCCTACACGAGTTTGGCTTGGTGGACCATGATTATGGGGGGTGTCATCGTCGTCATCAATTTCGTTAGTTATCCCATCACAGTCAGTATCCAACGGATCATCATCGACAATGAGGTTAAATAACTTCGGTAGCAGTCCCGCGGCTTCAATATCATCGCTGTCGTAT
>JASLVU010000074.1 GCA_030741225.1 Candidatus Poseidoniaceae archaeon
CCTAGACTTTTTTAACCTTGAATGGAACATCTCACTATCTGAAATAGCTATTGTATGGTTCCCTTTTTTCTATGCTTCAATATTCCATATTCCTGTGTTGAAGTAATATCCACATTTTCAACAGTGACAAATTGAGGTATGGAACGCTGTATATCCAGTTCGGTTCTTCCTAGGCATGGAAGAATCAATGCCTCATTACCAGTGACCAAGTGAGAACGGTTCAGCTTTGTAGAAACTTGAACAGTTAATCCTACATTGCGAATTCCTTCAGCAGTAGCAAGTGTGTCTGGTGTGGCGGAAATGAAATTGCCGCCCATGCAAAAAAAGACATCAACATCTCCTCGCCGCATTGCATGTATCGCGTTAACTACATCGTAACCGTGCTCCATAGGCATTTCTGTATCCAGTCCTTTCGACATTTTTTGCAAAAAGGATTGGGGAGGCGCCTCCCAAATTCCAACAGTGCGGTCTCCTTGAACATTGGAGTGGCCACGAACAGGACAAAAGCCCGCACCGGGACGGCCAACATGGCCTCCGAGCAACAATAGATTCACCACTTCTTGGATGACGGAAACTCCGTTTGGCTGCTGAGTAAGCCCCATTGCCCAGCAAGCGATGGTGGCTTTCGAACGAGCAATAATCTCCCCAACTTGGCGGATATTTGGCTCGAGAAGACCCGAGTCGGCCTCGATTGTTTTCCAACTCACAGTGCGAGCTTTTTCCAGCATTGACTCAACCCCGACAGTGCTGGATTGTATGAATTCCTCATCCAAAAATCCCATCTCATCGTGGACTTTAATGAAACCTTTGAGTAAGGCTGCGTCTCCTCCAATCCGAACGTTTAGGTGATAGTCTGAAAGTTGAGTAGAGGAGAGATTCAGTTTCATGTAATCTTGGGGGTGTTTAAATCGTTCAAGACCAGCTTCAGGTAGTGGGTTAATGTGGACAATCTTTGCACCATGTTTTTTTGCATCACGCAAAGCAGTCAACATTCTTGGGTGGTTCGTGCCCGGGTTTTGACCAATAACGAGTATGACTTCTGAACAATTGAAATCATCTAGATGTACAGTGCCTTTACCGATGCCAATGGACTGGCCAAGACCTTTACCACTCGATTCATGACACATGTTCGAACAATCAGGTAGGTTGTTTGTACCAATGCTCCGAACCATTGCTTGGTACAAGAAAGCAGCTTCGTTACTTGTGCGGCCTGAAGTATAGAAGACTGACTTGTGAGGATTATCCATTGATTGAATATGGCTCGCAATAAGTTCAAACGCATCATTCCATGAGATCTCTGAGTAGTTTGAAGCCCCCGGTTTGAGATGCATTGGATTGGAAATCCGACCCTGCTTATTCAACCACATGTCACTTTTTTGAGATAATTCTTGGACAGAGTAATTACTAAAAAATTGAGGTGTGACTCGGCGAGTTGTGGCTTCATCAGCAACGGCTTTCGCACCATTTTCACAGAATTCAAATTGTGTGCGATGAGAGGGGTCAGGCCAAGCACAACCTGGGCAATCGAAACCAGATTGTTGATTTACCATAGTGAGTGTCCGAAGAGTTCTCGGTATACCCATATTTTTCAGGCCATGCTTTAGGGATGAAGTGACAGCAGGAATTCCTGCGGCTAATTTCTTTTTTTTCGATATTTTGAGCGGTAAAGGGTCATCGGGAGTCTCTGCTCGAACACCTTCCCTCATACGCCCACCATAGTTCCCTGCACGGGGGGGTTCTCAAGGGTTTTCGTTAGTAAAGTGGGTTAGAGCGCCAATTATCACACATGAGTCTTGCTTCATAAAGGAGAATATACGTAGTCCAAGTTCACGTGCCGTATCTGCCGCCAGTGACGAACAAGCACCAATGGATACGATGGAACCAATACCTGAACGGGCTGCTTTAGCAACAATATCCCAACCACATCTCCCTGATAAAAGTAAAAATTGTTTTGAAAAATCGATTTGAGATATCAGTCCTTGTCCAATCGACTTGTCAACAGCATTGTGGCGGCCAATATCTTCAGACAAACATTGCAGACCCTCTTCATGATTCCAAAGAGCTGCAGCATGCATTCCTCCAGTTTGCTGAAAACCTTGCTGAGATGATTTCATATCCCGTAAAGCAGCAAATAATTCATTGTGATTGTATTCAAGATGAGGTTGAATGTAATGTTGAATTCCTTCGTTGAGTTCCAGCAGATTCTCGCCATCACAAGCGCCGCATGATGTAGTGACAAGAGTAGGTAAATTGGTGTCTTTGGTCAATTCACCATGACCATAGATTTTGTACAGAAGTTCATCCTCATGAGATACAGTGATATTCGTTTGATGGAAATCTCCGTATCCTTCAGAATATAAGTGGCCCACGTAAAGCTGCTTTAATTGACGAGGAGTGCCTAAAAGGCTTGTAATTGGCTCATCATTCACATGAAGTTGAAGAAGAGATTCGAAGGCGAGAATATCCTTATCGATAAACGAAGAACCATTGGAAATACGGTGGACGCCGACATGTTTTCCGTAGGACATACACATCGATAAGGAGTCAAGTTGATTGCTCTTCGGGTCTATCGATTTCAAAAAATTCAAACTGCAGCGCGACGAGTTCTGAACTTGATGATGCAGCCGCATAAGCCTCGAGCGGCTCTTTATTGAGTTCAAAAAAACGCTCACCCCATCGAAATGCACCAAGAACTTGACGGGCTTGTTTTTCCCGCCCAATAAGATACAATACTGTGGCCAAAGCTTCCGCAGTGCTCAATTTTCCGGGCTTACCCCAATTCACTGGATTGGCTGCTAGAAGGAGTGGAAGCATCCTCGGAACCAATCTTGTTCTGCGCATCACTTCTTCAACACTGGATTCTATGTGAACCCAACTGCAATCTAATCCAACAAGTGATCCGCCACGAAGTAATATTTCGTGATCTTCTGGACCGAAAACTTTCCCACACAATGGCTCTAAAATAACGCCTCGCCGAGGCGCAGTGTTTATCTTTTTGTGGAGTTTTATATCTCCGCGTTTCGCAGCTAAAACGGCAGTATTTTTCTTTGGATCGTCTTGTGCCAACCAAATAGCGTGCACTGAAATATCTTTCAAAAAATCACCGCATATCTTCTAAATAGTCTCCAAGTGTCATTCCACGAGAAACCGATGTATCTACTCGCTGAGTGGCTTGTGCCGAAGGGACTTCATACAATGTGATAGAGAGAACTCTTTCAAATTTCTTGAGAACAGAATCAGTAGGTCGCTTACCGGATTCAGTTGACTTAATGATGTTCACAGTTTCGGCCATTCTTTTGCCGAGTGTTGGTTGATTCCAACCCTTTGCTTTACGAGCATCAGCAATACGTTTTGCAAAATCATGAACCAACTCTTTTTCTGCCTTCAACATGATGTCTTTTCCTTTTTTACCTCGAGCGGCATAGCCTGTTTGATGCGCGGGGCGTGCGTTCATCATTTGTGCTCGTGCCAATCCCGGGGCGGTTGCTTTGGGTGCAAGATTCATTTTCTCCGAACACCGTGAACACGCGGAAACAGTTGCTTTGCCCATCGTGACTTGGCGTACGCTAACTTTCATTGCTCCACACAACTCACAATCAGACATCAAACCCACCTAACTTGTGGTTTCGTTGACTGTCTTTGAAGGCTTCGGAACAATTTTTATCAAACTCCATAAGCGACGACTTAACAAACTGTAGCCACGAGGAGAGTATGAGTCGTATGAGTTCCAAGGTTGAGAAAAACACTACACCTCATTCATCAACTTCTGATGATGATATCAGAAAACTCGAAGAAGATTACCAAAAATTATTGGAAGAATCTCAAAACTTAATTAACGAGAGAACGTACCTAGAGACTGAGATTCGAACCCTCAAAAAACGTACTACCCGTCTTGATGATGAAGTACGATTGTTGAAAACGCCGCCGTTGATTGTCGGACATTTACAGGATATTCTCGATGAGAGAACTGCGATTGTACGTTCATCAAACGGAACCGTGTTCCAAGTTGCCCTCAATCAAAGATTGGAGCCAAAACGCCTCAAACCCGGTACAAGAGTTGCATTAAATCAAGACACTTTGGCTGTAATTGAAGTTCTCCATGAAGCATGGGATCCAATGGTCAGTGGAGCTGAAATGGTCGAAAAGCCGGATGTCACTTATGATTCGGTAGCGGGCTTGGACGAACAGATTCAAACGGTTAGAGAAGCCATTGAACTTCCTCTCATGGAGCCTGAGTTGTTTTCAAAAGTCGGCATCGTGCCTCCGAAAGGAATACTTTTGGTTGGGCCACCAGGATGTGGGAAGACGCTTCTTGCCAAAGCCGTAGCACATCAAACCGACGCTACATTCATTCGCATGGTTGGCAGTGAACTTGCACAAAAATACATCGGTGAAGGAGGACGAATGGTACGAGAACTTTTTTCTCTTGCAAAAGAGAAATCCCCTTCTGTTATTTTCCTTGATGAAATTGATGCAATTGGAGCAAAGCGTCTTGATGGCTCAACAAGCGGAGACCGTGAGGTTCAACGAACACTCATGCAACTTTTGGCTGAATTGGATGGCTTTGATGCTCTTGAAAACGTCAAAATAATCGCTGCAACAAACAGGCCAGATATTCTTGATGATGCACTTCTTCGACCAGGACGTTTTGACCGTATCGTTACAATTCCTCTGCCAGATTCAAAAGGGCGATTAGCAATTCTTGAACTCCACACATCGCAAATGTCGACTTCGAGAGTCAAAATTCAACCCCTTGTCGATAAAACAGAAGGATTTTCAGGAGCCGAACTCAAGGCGACTTGTGTTGAAGCAGGAATGATTGCTATTCGTGAGAAAAGAGGTAAAGTTACTCAAAAGGATTTGATGCTCGCAATAGAGCGTATATTGTTGAAAAAATCAACAAGTGGAATCACGTCTTCGCCTGATGCTTTGTACGGATGATTTCTAGGAACTTCTCGTCAACATTCAAAGTCCTCCATTCCCTGCTTAGTGCATGGATTCCATTGTCGAGTGTGTTCCGAACATCTCGGAAGGTCGAGATATTGCTAAAATCGAAAGAATTGTTGATGCAGCACGTAATATTGTAGGTTGCGCTGTATTGGGTGTAGAACCAGATAAGGATTACAATCGTACCGTCATTACAATTGCAGGTGAACCTCAATCCGTTCAACAAGCAGCCCAAGAGCTGATTCTCAAAGCCATTGAAGAAATTGACATGACGACACATTCGGGAGAACATCCAAGATTGGGAGCAGTTGATGTTTGTCCATTCGTACCGCTCGAAGGAGTGACTATGGATGAGTGCGTTGAGTTGGCACGTAGTTTAGCTGAAAGAGTGGCATCAAGTGCCCAGGTTCCGGTTTTTGTTTACGGTGAAGCGGCATTCAATAAAGAGAAAGCCTTGCTTTCGACTATTCGAAAAGGAGAATATGAGGGGCTTGAAGAAAGATTATCCAAAGGGGCATCCTCACACCCCGATTCAACACGTTATCCTGATTTTGGTCCAAATGAATGGAATTCAAATGCTGCTCGTAGCGGTGGTATAACAATTGGTGCTCGTGGGATTCTGGTCGCATACAACGTTAACGTAATGGAAAAAGATGCTCATGTATCTAAAAAAATTGGCTCACTTGTACGCAGTTCAGGGCGATTGATCAAACATCAAGATGGTCGAAAAATGAGAATTCCTGGTATGCTTACTATGGTCCAAGGAATGGGTGTGACGCTGGAAGCTCATTCGATGAGCCAAGTCTCAATGAATTTAAGAGATGTAAATAAATGTCCAATGCATGTTGCTTTCGAAACATGCAAATCGATTGCATCCGACCATGGAGTTGAAGTTATCGGGAGTGAATTGGTTGGTCTTGTCCCCTTGCAAGCGATGTTGGTTGCTGGACAATGGTATGCAAATGAGGGTGAGAGTGATGAATTTCGCCTAGTTGATGCGGCCATTGAAGGTCTCGGGCTGCGGCAAATCGATGACTTCGTCCCTGAGCAGCGAATTATTGAATGGGCGGTAAAAAAGGCGGTGGGTCAATGAATTGGATGGACATGAGTTTATCGAGGTACCAAGACGCACTCTCTTCACCAGAACCGACACCAGGTGGTGGAACAGCGTCTGCAATTGCATTAGGCCAAGCCGTTGGCTTAACGCGTATGGTATCGAATTTGACACTTGGAAATGAAAAATGGGAATCTGGATGGAGTGCGGCTCGTATTGCGGAGGAGATTTGTGCCAAAATGTATGAACGATGCGGTGAACTAGCCCAAATGGACAGTGAAGCCTTTGATAGGGTGATGAAGTCGTTTCGATTGCCAAAATCCAATGATGATGAAATTCAAAGCCGCAGATTGGAAATTCGACAATCTACGCTCAATGCTGCTGAAGTCCCCTTTGAGACTGCTGAGCATGGAATGAAATTGCTTGGTTGTTTAGAAGATTTAGCTACATATGGCAATGGTAACGCTGCATCGGATGTAGGAGTAGCATCGCTCTTGGCGAGCGCTGCAGTTAAAGGCGCCTTATTCAATGTAGAAATTAATTTACAGTCATTACCATTGGAGATGGGTGAAAATATGCGTTTGAGTATCAATCAAATTCGTGTGGATTGTAGTGAAGTGTCTCGAAGAATTATGCATGCGGTGCATGACAGAATCCAGGGTTGATCATCTCACTTGTGAACCTGATTTGATATCACCATCAATGGTGACAAGTCGAACATTTCCATTACCATCATCTGCAGCTAGCATCATGCCTTCCGACGTCACTCCACGAAGTGGTCGAGGTTTCAAATTCGAGACAAAGACAACCCTCTTCCCAATCATGTCGGATGGTTGATAATATTCCTTAATCCCAGCACAAATGGTTCTTCCATCCTCAGTTCCATCATCGAGTTTGACAACATAGAGCCTGTCAGCATCGGGGTGATCTTCAACTGTAGAAATCACACCCACTCGCAAATCTACTTCCATAAACGTTTCAAAATTGAGATATGTTGTCCCTTCTGGTGCTTCATTCATATTTATTCCATCCTTCTGCTTTGTTTTCTTAGACTTTTTTCCACCCTTTACTCCGTGGGTAGAGTTCTCATCAGATTCACTTGATTCGACGAAAGATTGTTCGGATTCTAAAATCTCTTCAAGATCGAGTCTCTTGAAAAGAGGTGTTGGAGATTCATCACTCCACGTCATATCCACATTCCAATCAATTGCTGAATTCCAATCGACACTTGATACTGCTCCCTTTTGACCAAGAGACTCCCACAGTCGAGTAGAACTGAAAGGCAAGAATGGCTGCATGGTGATTGCTAAAAATCGTGCTACACGCCATCCAAAAGAAAGGTATGACAATGCAGTGGATCTCTGTACCATATATTCGGTATCTTCGGATTCTTTGAGATATGACCATGGCGTAGCAGATTGTAGCATTTGATTACCGAGTTGGGCTGCATTCATGGCATAACGCAAGGCTTCTTTGTATCGATGTCGTTCAAGAGAATCTGTTATTTGTGAATGGAGAACTTCAAGCTTGGAACGATAATCATCGGTGATTGATGGGGTATCGAATTGCTCAAATGGGCCTGCGTCACCTGTAGGGAGTCGAGCGCCGAGTGTCAATACACGATGAACAAAATTTCCATATGCTGCTATGAGTTCGCTGTTCACTTTTTCGACGAAATCAGGCCAATTGAAATCAGTATCATGATTTTCAGGCATGTTAATTGAAAGATAATAACGAAGAGTGTCGGGGTCAAAACGCTCTAAAAATGAAGGCAACCATACTGCGTGTTTGCGAGACTTGGAAAATTGACCTCCGGCGAGCATGAGGTATTCCATTGCAGGAACATTGGATTCCAATGCTAAGTCACCTGGACCTGGCAAATTCACAGGATCGCTTTCTGAAAAGCCGTTTGCAGCATGATTTAGGCCCATGATAAGTGCAGGCCAAATCACAGTGTGGAATGGAATATTATCTTTGCCGAGGAAATAGAGATGTCTGGGCTTTGTACCATCATCTCCTATGCACCACCAGTTTTTCCACGCATTAGCACCATCATCGTGACCATTTGC
>JASLVU010000075.1 GCA_030741225.1 Candidatus Poseidoniaceae archaeon
CATGGTGCTTGATGCTGGCGCTGGAATTGTTGCATGTGGCTGGATGCTCGGCACTGGAAATGATTCCGATGGAATTTCTGCTAGAAGAGCCACAGACCGGCCTTTTTTCAAGCCCGTTAGTCTCGACCCACGACTTGCCCGACTTGCGGTAAATCTTGCCTCAGGCCCGATAAAGAAAGGGATTACTGTCGACCTCATGACTGGAACAGGAGGTTTTGTACTTGAGGCCGCAGTCTCTGGAAGAATCGCATATGGAATTGATTTGGATGAAGAAATGATTGCCGGTGCTCAACAAAATCTTGACTGGGCTGGAAGTGAAGGGAGAGGGATTCTTCTCCACGGAGATGCAACTCAGTTACAAGATGTTCTCCCCAAAAATGCCGTGGGCGCAATCAGTGGTTTTGTTTTGGACCCACCCTACGGTCGAAATTCACAAGGCAGTCTAGCGCCAAATGAACTCATACGTGCTGTATTGAACAGTTCTTACAATGTTTCGGGACCGGATTCAAACTTCGTTTTGATAGTCCCCATACATCCTTTTGGAGAACACAGCGATGATGAATTGCCACTTGACGCCGACATACAACTTCTTCATGGACAATGGGCAACACTTCAGACTTGTTTTGAGGAAACTGGATGGAAAGTTCTTGGCCAATGGGTCGAGCATGTCCATGCGAGTTTGGGCAGACTTATTCTTCATGCAGCAATCGTTCCTCAAGATTGAGGAGAACAACTGCATCATCGTCACTCGGTTCAGGAAATCGATGGCGATGTGGACAACCTTCATCCAAAATGGCTTTATCGTCATGATTCAAAACATTCGGATATGTTCGACAGCCCTGTGGACGAACCTCGTATACCGAGCACATACCATCAGCACTGACATCAGATGAAGTGGTCAAGAGAAAAACGCATGCTCGTGTTTCTTCGTTATTCAAAAGCGTGAGGATACCGTTATTTCTCCAAGTAAAATCCTCGACACTCAATCCAGTCCGACGAGCTAAAAGGGATGCTTCTGCTTTCGTCAATGGCATAGTTGTCTCGCGACAGCATGCAGAACATCCCATTGGAACACAAGGCAGTGAGCGCGCCATAAACCTTCCAATCCTTCCGCCTTCTTCAAGAAGGGGGGGCATCTCGGGCAGATAAGGGCGATTAGGGTAGCCTGGATATCCTGACGGGCTTCGAACCCGTCGACGCGGGTTCGAATCCTGCATCGCCCACTCCGCAGTACCGCGAATTAATGTTGAACGGAATTGTTGGAAACAGGAACGCATAAGAACAAAAACAGTCAGCAATCACAGAGGGAATGAAGTGAAAATAAGACTCCACCAATTTCTTTCCAAAACCGGTGAGTTTGCTTCAAAATCAGATGTTAAACAGGCCATTTGGAACGGTAAAATCACCGTAAACGGTTCAGTGGTCAAAGATATTGCCTTCCAATTCAACCCGTCCAAGAAAAAAGTTGAATACAACGGCAATGAACTCTCTCTACCCATTACGGATTTCTACTTCTTACTGAACAAGCCCAAGGGGTACATTTGTTCAAGAATAAATTCACACGAACGAGAGTTGGAAAAAATTTCTGTCTATGAATTGTTTCGAGAAAAGGTTGATGCCAAAGTATTCGAATCTCTAATCACCGTTGGTAGGCTTGATGAGGATACGACAGGCTTTCTTTTGGTCACTACCGATGGAAAATTGGTGCACTCAATTACAGAACCGAAAAAGAACATCAAGAAAACCTACCGTGTGGAAACTGAATCGGTAATTTCAGAGCAAGATATTCTCTCCATACGCCAAGGAATGGAGGTTTCGGTTGTTGAATTCGGCGTGAGCGAGTTGTTCAATACACGCCCTGCACAAATCGAATTGGAACATGACAAGTGTGCAATTCTCACCATCGATGAAGGGAAAAAGCGCCAGATTCGAAGAATGTTCAAATCACTCGACAATCATGTCACTGAACTTCATCGCCTATCCACCGAGAAGATGATTCTCTCAGATTATAACCTGGAGCCAGGTGAGTTTTGCCAGGTATCTCGTAGCGAAATCAACGTCGCCCTGTTCTCATAAGTTGCGAAACTACAGCCGCCATTTTTGCTTTGAACTGTAGGTTAAACTACGCCATAACCACTCAGCTGGGCCGAAAGCGTAACGCTTCAGCCACCATGGGCTAACAATCAATTGCAAACTCCAAATAAAAACGACAATGACATACAACTGCCATCGCTCAAGAACACCGACAAGTCCGAATCCTGCGCCACTGAAGATCACCAAGCAAAGTATTGAGTGAAGGAGATAATTTGACAGCGCAGTCCTGCCAACTGCCGCAAGCCGCAAACGTAAACCATTCAATACATTCGTTTGACTGAAGAGCATGATCGCTCCAAGCCAACCAAGCGCCATACCAACTCTTCCAAAATGATAGGTTCCTTGGAAATAACCCGACACAACAAGGGCGTCAAAATCGTTGACTATACCTTGATACAATTCAAAACCATTCACCGCCAATCCAATTGAAAAACCGATGATGGTGAATCGAAGATATTCCTTCTTGGTTCTTTTACCAGAAAGAAAGCCAAGACGGTACAGCGCCATTCCAAGCAACATCATCCCTACACAATCCCAGAACATGTACAGTGGAACAAAAAAGAACCAATTCTCGATTACATTTTTTGCACCGTATTCGGCGATTTCAAAGTATCCACCTTGACGTATATCGAGTTCTTTTTGCATCGCAGATTCGTTGTATTGAAATTGATTTTCCGAAGAAGTCCACAACTCTGCAAGTTGGTATTTTTCTTCGGAATGAGATTCGCTGGGGTTTGAATCAATCTCGATGGCTGCATCTCGGGCTTCCTCCATGACCGAGCCGGAGATTGCAAAAACTGCCGATGAGAACAGAAGGCAAAGAATTGAGAGTGAAATCAGCGTTTTTGGACGTGCTTTGCGAAGAGGGTAAAGAACCGCTCCTGCAACAGCATACAGTATCAAAATATCTCCAGTCCAAAGCAAAACAAAGGCATCAAACATACCGATTAGTAGCAAGAAGAAAGTTCGCTTATAGTGGAGCATTGGGCTTTTTTCTCGGCCAGAACGAGTGCCGATACCAGTGGTAAACATCACAATTCCTGCTCCAAAAAGCAATGAAAACAACCCTCGCATCGAACCCTCAAAGAACAAATTTACAATTCCCCAAATTGTGTAATTAACAGCAGCGTGTTCTCCAAGACCAACCAAAGGGTGAAAGTATCCCGCAGCGACCATTCCAAAACCTAAGATGTTGAGGAGTAGAATGCCGAGTAATGCTACTCCGCGCAAGATATCGAGTGATTGTATACGTGAATTTGAGGCGATTGGCGCAGACGTCATGTGACTGGCTGCGTTCTCTGACATGGCCGGTGCTGAACTGCAAATAGAATAAGCGTTCAGCCGGAATCCAATCTCGAAACTAAAACCCATTCTCTTGCAGCCAACCGGTTACAGGCAAATTGTTCGAACGCAGAATTGCAGCAGCTTCCTTGAGAAGGGTCTGTCTGCGAGGAATATCTTGATGCTGTTCAGCTATTGCTGCCAGTTGAATCATTGCATCCGATGCACCCTCGTAGTCGTTCACGGTTCTAGCAATTCTCAGACTTTGTTCAAATTGCTTGCCAGCAAGTTCAAGCTTGTTTCGATACAAATTTGTGTTCCCGATATTAAACAGCGCGATACCTTCGCCCTGACGGTCACCAAGTTGTTTCATGATTGTTAACGATTCGGTGAAGTACCGTTCGGCCTCTTCGAATTTATCCTGCTCTTCATAAAATACACCGAGCAGATTCAACGTATCGGACTCTCCTCGAGAATCAGCAAGTTTCTTTTTCATTTTCAACGCCATTTTGTACAGGCGTTCAGCCTCGACAAGGTCACCGCGGTTTTTTGCCTGAGTTGCCAATTGAACGTGTGAAAAAGCCTCACCACGACGGTCACCAATATCGCGCTTAATTGCAATGCTTTGATTGGTTAATTGTTGAGCATCGCTTGGATTTCCAAGATGTTCAGCAATCGTTGCGAGGTTGGATAAGATGATGGCCTCCCCCTCCAAATCTTTCTGCCTTCTTTTGATAATGAGCCCTTGGCGATAATGAAGTTGGGCTGCAGGATAATCTTTCTTCATTTCCAAGATATTGCCCAACCCAATAAGTGCAATGGCAATACCGTGTTCGTCTTTGTGCTGCTCTTTGATGTTGAGTGCTTGAGTGAACATTTGTTCGGCTTGTTGGATTTCGTTTCCTGCTAGAGCGAGGTTTGCCATTGCGAGTATAGCATCCGCTTCTCCGTTGGTTTCACCAAGTTCCTTTTTCATTGCCTGAGCGTTGTTAAAATCAGCATACGCTTGAGCGATTTCGCCTTGATTCAAAGAGACATATCCAATGTTAATCAACGCATCTGCTTCACCGCTTTTGTTCGATTCAGAACGAAATGTTTTGAGTGCACGTTCGTAGTATTCCATTGCCGCTTTGTAGCGTCCAGTCAGTCGAGCAGCATTGCCGAGTTTAAGATCGGTCGAGCCTTGAATGTGTATGCCTTGAGATACCATTTCATCGCTTGCTTTCAAGAGATTTTTGACGTTCGACATTTGTTGATTTGATGGATTTGACGATTGAATATTACCAACAAACCCAATCTGTTCAAGGGCCATGACCATTGCTTTTGCCATATCTTCGGGGCTGTTTTGAACGATGGTCTGTGAAGTTAAATTACCCATAATGACGCTGTCAACAATTTTCTGTTGAGTGAACACATTTGCACCCGAAGTATGCTGAGTCTGTGTTCCAACAGGCACCCATTCTGAACCCGTCCACTCCAGTTTGCCGTCTGGGCTTAATCGGGGTTCCACCATGATTCAAAGACAAGGTAGTCAACTATCTAACTATTGATTCTTTGACACGATGTGGCGTGAGGCTATCCATTGATACTGTTAAATGATATATGTTCGACACTTCGTACACACAGAGGGGGTCCGTAACTTGGTGAAAATAGCGATTTACGTTGATACTTCTGGTTCAATGAATGAACGAATCCAAGGAGAAATGGATCCAAATTCCTCTGGTGCTCGCCCATCGATGTTTCGAAGTTTTATGCGCGCTATTGGGATGAAGGGAAAAGTGAAAAAAAGCGTGATAGCGCGTGCAATGTGGGAAAATCTCGTACCCACTTTCAAGGACAGACAAACGAAAATTTCGACCATTAACAGCAGGGGGCGCTCGAAGGTTTTGGCTCCTCTTGATTTCAGAACTCATGAGGAATTGATGAATGTTCAATTTCCAAAACCTTACGGCGGCACTTATCTTTGGGAATTTCTAGTAGAAGAGGCTGTTGAATTAAGCAAAGACAGTGTCGATTGGCTGTTCTTTCTTATCAGCGATGGAATGGACATGAGTTCATCTCCTCCATTCAACGGCATTAACGGGTTCCAACCCTGTATCGAGGCAATCAAAGACATCGGAATCGATGTTGAATTTCACATTATAGGCCTAGGACTGCCCGACGATTCAGTCAATGTTTTCCGTCAGGTCAGTGGAGCAAGCGGCGGTTCCTTTGTCAATATCATTGAGGCCGGCGACGATGTTGAACAGGCCGTCGAAGAGGTTGGAGGTGCTTTAGAAGAGTCGCTGAACCCTATCGCTAGAATGGCAAGCCGCCAAAGAAGACAACAAGAGTACCTCGAATCCCGTCAAGAGGGAGACCTTGATATCACCACCGATACAGCGCCGCCTTCACAAGATTATTCAGGATACACCTACGGTGATTTGACCATTGAAGACACGAATCCTGAACAACTTTCTCAATGGCAGACCGATTTGTTAAGAATTCGTGGTGATGAACAAATCGAAAACATTCAAGCTTACGAAAATTGGGTATCTATGCGCTCAACACCCATGTTTTCTGACACGCCCGGCATTCCAGTTGATTCGTGGGCATTGTCTTCAGAAGACGTCTCGCTCATTGCCAGCATGAAAATAGACAACCTATTCACCTTCCTTTCTCAAATACGAAGGTCAGATGTACCTATTGAAAACAGAAGAATTATCATTCGTGGTGAAAATGTTCCAGAATCGCTGCTGGAAACACTTTCAAATTCTGGCGCTAGAGTGGTTTTGTATCCCGAGGAATTACCTCCTCCTCCACCCCCCGAACTGGACAGTGAAAGGTGGGAGAGAAACGAATACGACTTCAACGATAACCCAACGCGCATGTGGGATATTTACCCCCATTTGGGAAGAAGCAAGGCTCGCACAGCCGTTGTCATCGATCCTCCGTTGTACCCTGAATACGTGCAAAAAATTTCTCGTGCCTTTGAGCGCACAAAGATCGTGGAAGAGTTGCGCACGAAGCTTGAACCGATTCAAAGGTCCTATGCCGAGGCGGTGTTCAAACCCTCATGGAATTCATTCAATTCGAACTGGGTCCCTGATGACTGGCCTTCAATGCTGCCTTTTGATTCTGCAACCGTTGGGGAGGCTTTCTGTGAATCGCTGCGCGTGGTTTATGCACAAATCGTTCATGAATGGTTGTTCTCGAGAGGAACACGTCCAAAATTCCTGTTGATTCGACTGTCAAATGAATCAAAGACGCTTGGGTTGCACAAACACCCTTGTTACCTCGAATTCCAGTCTCTTCTAGCCGATATGTTCCACTACCAAAGTACGAATTTACGTATCAAAAAGCCTCAAGTTGAATACTGGTAATATTCGCAAAGAGATGAGCCGATTACTCGGCTGCTTGCTCTTCTTCGTTCATGTGAAGGTAACCGGAGGCCATTAAGCCACCCATAAACAAGAACGGTGGGACCAACCAAGCAATACCTGGCATTTCGTACCCAGTCGTGGGGAGTACGAAGAACATCGTTATGAAAAAGGCGGAGATAACTGCGCCATTGGCCAAAGCAAACTTTGCTTGAGCGGTTCCTTCAAGGGCAAAAGCACAGGTAAGACCCATTGCTCCAAATCCACACATGAAAAGACCAAACAAAGCCTCCATTGCCAGAGCCTGCTCGTTTGCATTACCTTCTCCCCAGGCGCTTTCTGCCCAAGTTTCGGCGTTAATGTTGTTCTCAATTCCACCAATGAGGGCTACTGCTCCACATATGATGTACCATATCTTCGGCTGAAAAATTGTCTTTGCATCCATATTATCACTTATGTGTCTGTGTTGTATGTCCATGAGTACTTATTGTTTGAGTTCATATTTTGTATAATCTGTCCAATTTTTCACCTTTGATGAAGAGCCATACTTTGAAATCGGTATCGTTTTTATAGGGTTTCCATCAATGATTCGAGTTCGTTATTAGCGTGCAAACGGAGAGCACCATTATTGAAATAATTCAACTGATTACGATAATTAGAGTTGAGATTAATGCTTGATGAGGCAAAACCTGCAACATCTGTTCATCTAAGGTATGGATTTGAACATACAATAGATGGTTCGGACGAGGGTTCAGCTCAAGTAGGATTGGTAGTGAAACACACATACCCAGGAACCTATTTTTGCGCTATTCAGTTCCCGCCAAGTGGCTATTGCGGCTTACAAGAACTTGCAAACGGGGATAAGGTTGCGATTTTTTCGGTTTGGGATAAAGGACCAAAAGGAAGTCCTGGCGCCCAGGCAATGGCTACTGGAAAAGGGTTTGAAGCATCAGATTTCGGTGGAGAAGGCGAAGGCTGCCGAATACTCGGTCCATTTGCTTGGGATATCAATGAGCATGTGGTCTTTCGAGTGACTTGGGAACGCGAACTGAACCAATTCTCTAAGTTCGAATCATGGCAAATTAGTTGTTGGGCTAACAAATCGTTCATTGGGGCGATTCGATTCCATGCTGGACCAAATGCTGAAACCCCAGTTCG
>JASLVU010000076.1 GCA_030741225.1 Candidatus Poseidoniaceae archaeon
AAATCTTCGACGTCTTCAATTCCGATACTCATGCGAACAAAGCCCGGAACCAAACCAGCAGCATGACGCACTTCTTCTGGAATCATCATGTGACTGGAATTAAACGGGCATTCGATGAGCGATTCCACGCCGCCTAAACTCGTGGCTTCGTAAATTATGTTCAGTCCACGCATGAATTTGAGGGCCGCAGCATCGCCTCCTTTGACAACAAATGCAACCATGCCGGTACCTTTTGGTATGACTCTTTTAGCAACTTCGTAGTCTTCATGTGAATGAAGACTTGGATGGTTTACTTTCTCAATAAGTGGATGAGACTCGAGGCGCTGAGCGAGGATTGAGGCGTTGTTACTCAGCACAGGCATTCGAACATGAAGGGTTCGCATGCCGCGTTCCAAGAGGTAGCAGTTGTGAGGGTCTGGGCTTCCACCAAAATGCACTTTGCGCGGGAAAATTTCAGCAATCAATTCCTTTGAACCAACAACAGCTCCTCCAATAATATCCGAATGGCCACCAAGATATTTTGTCGTAGAATGAATCACTAAATCGACTCCCATTGAGAGAGGTTGGCACGCCCATGGTGAGGCGAATGTATTGTCAATTATGCACAATAAATTGTGCCGCTTTGCGATTTCAACCATTGCAGGGATATCGCAGACTTTGAGTACAGGGTTGGTGAGTGTCTCGATATAGAGGATTTTGGTATTCGGCTGAATAGCTGCCTCGTAAGCCGCTGGGTCGCGCATATCTGTCATGGTTATTTCAATTCCGAACCGAGGTAGTTCTTCAGTGAGTAAGCCGTATGTGCCGCCATAAACATCGGGGGAGGCCACAATATGGTCTCCAGAAGAAAGGAACGACATCAGTGTCGTTGAAATCGCAGCCATCCCAGACGCGAAAACTTCCGCATCTTCCCCTCCTTCAAGAGCGGTTAATTTTTGGGCGACAGCGTCAGAATTTACCGAGGATAATCGGGCGTAAAGCAAGGTGTGTTGGGCGCCTGCAGCCCACCCAGCATATCGTTCATCGGTCAATTTGTACGTTGAGGATTGGAATATAGGGGTGTTGACTGCATCGCCAATATGGTTGGTACCACTGTGTACTGCCTTACTCCCGAATCCCTTCAAATCATGATTTTTGTCACCCGACATACAATCCCTTAGTAGGTTCTAAACGCCGGACATCATTTACTCTTCCTCATCGGCATTCGTAAATATTTCAACCACGATGTTGCCAACAAACAAGGCTCCTCCGCCAAGAAGGATCCATCCTGTCCACTCATCAAGGCCTAGAGATAAGCCATACATTGTGGCCCATACCGGCTCAAGTGCATAGATAATGGCTGCCTGAATTGGGTTAAGATAGCGCTGATATATATTGAGTAAAAGAAGACAGAAAAAAGACCCCCCAATACCAAGACAAAGCACTTGCAAGAAGACGCCGTCTTTGAAGACCATACTCCATTGTTCAAGACTGCGCCCTCCGCCAGCGAAAATAAGCAACACAATTGAACCAACTGCAACGACAAGAAAGGAGGTGAGGGTGACGCCAATCGGGTCAACTTCTTGGGTGATTTTCTGCGTGAATATGATATGCAATGCAAAAAATACTGCACAAATTACTGTGAGAATTTCACCTAAACCCCACGTAAGGTGTGGGGGGCCTTGAATGAAACCTGCCCCGAATGTGGCGAGAAGAACGCCCACAAGAAGCGTTCGTGTTGGCCTGGATTTGGTAAAGAACATGCTGATTAAAGCGGTAAAAACAACATACAGCGAGGTTAGAAATGCAGAAACTGAAGGGCTAATCTCTTCAAGGCCAATCATCTGTGTAACAAACCCAACAAACATGATGCCGCCGAGAATAAGGCCGCCTTTCCATTGTTGGGAGTCTTGCAATGCTGATCGCGCTCTTGAGAATGTAAAATACATGACGAGAGCGGCCACTAAAAATCGAGCGGCGACAAGGATGGCAATAACTTGAAATCGGCCCTGTGTGTTGATTTCAGTCTCAAGTGCATTGAGGGCTTGTTTCATCCAAATGAAGGTCGCACCCCATACTGATGTGACAACCAAAAGCGCAAAGAGAGCTTTTCTGCGTTCCGAGGGCGGGAGTGCTGTTGGGGAAAACAGAAGTTCGCCACTCAACTCAACTCCCCCATGGGTACATGCTAAAAGTTATGGTGAATGATTATGACGGTGGAGATTGTTGATTTACATCATTGCGAACGCGAACACTCAAGGAGTGAATGCGTTGTGTAGTTACCATGACGGTCATGATTGAGAATGGCGAACGGTCTTGGGAGCAGCCAATAGACACTGGAGAAGTACCCCAAAATGGTAGTACATTTGACGCAATTGTCGTTGGGGGAGGCCCCGGGGGTTCTTCTGCTGCAGGCTATCTTGCTAAAGCAGGCTCCAAAGTTCTGCTCATTGAAAAGGCCGTTTGGCCGCGTGATAAAATCTGTGGTGATGCTGTAGGCGGAAAATCGCTTTCACACGTCAAAGAGCTCGGAGTAAAAGCAGATTTGGAAGCAACTCCGCACTTCCGTGTTACTGGAATTGTGTTCTCTTCACCGAAAGGAAATTCAGTGCGCGTACCTCTCCCAGAAGAAGATGTTGCTCGTCTAGAGGCGGGTTATTCATTGCCTCGAGCGCAATTTGATTCTTTGTTGTTCAATCGTTGTCAACAACTTGTTCGAGATGCTGGGGGATCTGTGTTGCAAGGTGGAGATGTTCAGGAAGTGTTGTTTGATGATGGAAATGGAGGCGAAGACCCGGGTGAAGGAAGTGGCGATGCTCGTCATGCCAGAGGTGTCGTGGTCCGAGTTGGAGGGCGTGATGGAGAAGAACGCAGATTTTACGCTCGCGAACTGGTTGGTGCTGGGGGCTACAGATGTCCAGTTGCCCGTTCAGTTGTTGAGTCTTCATACGGTGAAACAATGATGGATCGTGATCACTACTGTGGCGGATACAGAGAATATTGGAGAAATGTCAAAGGCTGTGAAGAAAATGTCGGAGACATTGAAATTCACTTTGTTGATACAGTTATTCCGGGATATTTTTGGCTCTTTCCCGTTTCAGAAAACGTCGTCAATGTCGGTATTGGAATGGTAATGGGGCTTTTGGATAAACAAAAAAAGAAATTACGCGCATTACAAGCCGACGTGATTGCAAATCATCCAATGTTCAAAGACCGATTTGCTGATGCTGAAATGATACGTGGCTCTTCACGCGGATGGCAACTACCGTTTGGCTCTCCGCGCAAGAAATCAAAGATGCAACCTCGTCGTTCAAGTATGAACGGGATTCGTTTGGTAGGAGATGCCGCCTCACTTGTCGACCCGTTTTCGGGTGAAGGGGTTGGCAATGCTCTGGTGACCGGCGAAATGGCTGCACGGCACATTGTCGAAAATCTTCCGTTCAAAGAATATCAAAAAGAAGTATGGGCTGTTTTAGGCCCGGAATTAACAAATTCGTATCGGATGCAAAAATTAAGTCGGAGGTCATGGCTACTCAACTGGTTTGTTGGTAAAGCTGAACGTAAACCTGCATTGCAAGAAATGATGACTGAGATGATTGCAAGTAAGGAAGCACAAGAGAACTTACACTCGCCGTGGTTCATGATGAAGACTTTGCTGTTCTAGGTGATAAAAATGGATTCTGGATTGGACAATATTGATGCAGTTTTCCTCGACCTTGATGGTACGATTTATTTGGGAGGTGATTTGATACCTGGGGCACTTGAATTTCTCAAAAGGTGTGACGAAAAAGGCGTGAAAAGATACTTTCTTTCAAACAATTCAAGTCGTTCAGTTCAACAATATGTTGAGAAGTTGCAACGCTTTGAAATTCCGGCCGATGAAAAAGATGTTCTGCTTTCGACGCATGATTTGCTCTCATGGCTAAAAAAAGAACAAATCACCCAAACATGGTTGATTGGAACCGAGGGTATGAAACAGATGATTGAGCAAAACGGCATCAGTACACAAAGTGAGCAACCCGAATACGTGGTTTTGGGATACGATACCGAAATCACCTACGAAAAATTAGCCCAAGCAAGTATATTTCTGCATAGAGGGGTGCCTCTCGTTGCCAGCCACCCAGATATGGTTTGTCCATCTCCGGACGGAGGGCTTCCAGATGTTGGAGCATATCTTGCGCTACTAAAAACAACGACAGGGATTGATCCAGTACACATCTGTGGGAAACCCAATGCGGGAATGATTCTTCATAAAATCGAGGAATTGGGCTTGGATGCTTCTCGTTGTGCAATGGTTGGAGATAGGTTGTACACTGATATTGCAATGGCAACTCGAGCGGGATGTGTTGGTGTGCTCGTTCTCTCTGGCGAGGCAACGATTGCCGATGTTGATGCTTTGCAAGAAGGTGCGGAGCAACAACCAGACCTCATTGTTGGTAGCGTAGATGAGTTGTTGCGGTGAAGGAATATGTCGCTCAAAGTAAGGTGGAATTGGTGGCGCAATAGGCGCATGAAGCATCCTCCTGACGACATACATCGAGCAGGGGAGCTCGCCGAAATGCGGTTGTGTAAACTGTCACGTGCTGCTGGTAAAGACAACGGGTGGCAAATCTATGAATCCGTGCGAATACCAGACCCAGATGGTGGGCGAAGAGAAATTGACATGGTTGTTATCGGTGGAAATACAATGCTAGTGGTTGAACAAAAGCATTGGGCGGGCTCGTTTGTAATCGATGAGCAACACCATTTCATACAAAACAGAAACAACGGAAAACAGCATAACCACGACGGGGTTGCAGACAGAATTGCACGTAAATCACGTATCCTTACTTCATTGCATGATGAAAGGCCGTTTTCATCTGAACAAGAAAGTGTTGGAGCATTGGAGGTTCGCGTCATCGTTGCTATGACCCATCAACGTCTTGAATGGCCTGAAATTCCGACAAATCTTGCAGCAGAAATGGTAGATGAGGCGGGATTTATCAAAATACTGGAGTCAACGAACCCAGGGGAGATGAATCCTAAATTAGTTGAAACTCTAGAGGGTTTCAACACTTGGGATGAAGTGCATCTCCACGGAGGCCTGATGCTGAAAGGAGATGTTTACAGCCTCGGGCTGGGAGAAAAATTACGGTCGTGGTTTGAGCAACGAAAGCATGGAGTCACCGCTTCTGCAGAACATCAACGTTCGGTTCTTTCTCTTTTTTCAAACAACCCCAGTCAAGTTCAACTGAAAACTGGGGGTAAAAACATAGTCGCTAAAATTCCCTATGGGATGAGTCTTGAGATGCATGTTGTTGGAGAAAAATCACCACGCAAAATAGATTGGGCCATGATCACAGAAATCAATATCTCAAAACCCCCTGCGGATTGGGCAAAGAATATCTGAGACGCACGAGGTTTGATGTGGGTTGGTGGAGCGGGTAATTGTATGGCTGAAGCTTGGATTGAAGCAATTGGGCTTTTGGCTGGAGTCATTGGTATATTGGCATGGATTCCTCAAATCATTCAAGTCTGGGTTGAAAAACGACACGACGGAATCTCGCTGACTACTTTTGGAGTTGTCTCGTTCGCCCTCGGTCTTTGGCTTGTTTACGGAATACTCGTCGATTCATTGGCAATGATTGTTGCCAATATCATGACATTGACGGTTATACTCGCCGTCATCATAGGCGTATTCCGAGTGCGGAACTCCGAAATTGAAAATCAGTTGTAGGACTCTTTCGTTGTCTTGATGATAACTGCTCCAATCTTGTATGGATCACCATTCGAAGCGGGTCTACGATCTTCGAGTCTACCCTTCCAGCCATCTTCAATAGTGGTAATTGGGATTCGGATAGATGCTCCACGGTCAGATACACCGTACGAGAATTGGTCAATCGACTGTGTTTCATGCAGGCCTGTCAGGCGCTGTTCATTGTGCTCACCGTATACATCCATATGGCGATTGATATTGTTCCCAAACGCATCGCATATCTTGGTGAAAAGTTCTTCTCCACCGACATCGCGCATCTTTCCATCAGAGAAATTCGCGTGCATTCCAGAACCATTCCAATCTCCTTTGATCGGTTTTGGATGGTATTCTATGTAGCAGCCGTAACTTTCCGTTAGACGGTCTAAGAGATAGCGGGCAATCCATAGTTCATCGCCTGCTCTTTTCGCTCCTTTCGCAAAAATTTGGAACTCCCACTGCCCACAAGCCACTTCTTGGTTTATTCCTTCAAAGTTAATTCCTGCATCAAGACACAAATCTGCATGTTCCTCAACCAAAGAACGCCCATGGGTATTCTCTCCACCAACGGAACAATAGTACATTCCTTGGGGGCCAGGATATCCACCCATAGGGAATCCAAGAGGAAGTTGTGTCTCTGTATCCATGATGAAATATTCTTGCTCGAAACCAAACCAGAAATCATCATCATCGTCTTCAATAGTTGCACGGCCGTTGCTGGCGTGCGGAGTCCCGTCTGCATTCAAAACTTCACACATCACAAGAAAGCCATTGAAACGTTGCGGGTCGGGAAAAATAGCGACTGGTTTGAGCAAACAATCTGAATCGCCGCCTTCAGCCTGGCGAGTTGATGATCCGTCGAAGCACCACATTGGGCATTCTTCCAATGTTCCTTCAAAGTTCGACTTGACAAGCGTTTTACTTCGCATGTTTTGAGTGGGTTCGTAACCGTCGAGCCAGACATATTCCAATTTTGCTTTATCCATCATAGGTATCGCCGGTGGGTCAAACGAGACGGTATATCAAACATACGCTCACTTTTTTTTAATTTTATAACAGCATATGTCTACAAATCAATAATAATAAAATTCATATGACAATTTAATGTTCGGATATACGCGTCATTTGTTAATCATATGTTAACTGAAATTTCTTAGATGTGTGCGAATGAATATTCCTTCACGATGCTCAAACAATTGTAGAAAAGTGTCGGCCGACCGATGATGTCATGATTGGAAACCCCCAGGGCCGTTCATGGAGATTCCGACAGGTGGTTTTTTGCGTCAATGGCGAAAAAATCTTCAGCTTACGCAATCTGATTTAGCGGAACTCTGCGGTCTTACACAATCTGTAATCGCCAAAGTTGAAACCGGTGTAGTGGACCCTCGTGCATCGACTCTTCGGAAAATTCTCGGGGCCCTAAAGCGCGAAGAAAGTCCTGAAAAAAACCATACTGTGGGGGACATCATGGTAAAAGAAATCACAACCCTCGTCCAGTCAGATACGGTTCAAGCATCGATTGACAAGATGGTGAGAGGGGGCATCAGCCACCTCCCTGTGATGAATGCTGATGGTTCCGTCGTAGGCTTGGTATCTGAATCTTCACTACTCAGCCAGCTCGGAGCACGCCAAATGCGCGTAGATGAAGTCATGCGGGTCGATTTTACCTTGGTTGATGTGGATGAATCGATTGGGGAGGCTCGGCGTCTGCTTCATGATAGAGAAATACTCTTGGTTTGTGAAAAGGGGGAGTTGGTTGGCCTAGTAAGCAAGATCGATATGATTCGCGCTCTTCGAAGAAATGAAACTCAAGATTGATTGTTTGCGGCGTCATCACCTTGTGGAGTTACAAGCACATTGCTGCCATCTCTCAACAAGTAATCCAGGGTTAAGACTCCCCCGTTAACGGTTATTGGACACAAAACACCACAAGCGGGAGCAAGATAATCTTCACCGGTTTCGGTAAGAACGAGGCGTATGCCATGGCCAGCAGGTAACAAGGCGTCGATGGCTTGAAACTCCATCAGCATCGTCAAACTTTGCCCGGGGAGGACGGTTGTTGGGTCGCTTCCACCTTGGTAATACCGAATGTCCATTGTAGCGTGCCCAAGCCTTAGATTTGTCTCGGAGTCCTGCATTTCAACAAATATCTGGCCACCATCCATTGCAGCGGTGACGTC
>JASLVU010000077.1 GCA_030741225.1 Candidatus Poseidoniaceae archaeon
TAGAAATGAACCGACGAGATTCACAGAAAGGGTCGCATAAGGAAACGATTCCGTACCAATCATTTCACTTGCAGCGTAGCGAAGTGCAGCACCCAATGCGCCCCCGAGGGCAACAATACCAATCTGTTGCAGCATGAAAGGTGCTTCATCACACTGGCTTTGAAGTCTCGCTCAATTAGTCGAAAAAGGATATGTTTTCACACCTATACCTCAATATGCAAGACACTTAGCAGAACCATGACTCGGACCATATGGTTTCTCACCGGAAATGCTGGAAAATTGAAAGAGGCTGCCAATCATCTTGAACCGCTTGGCTACTCAGTCAAGCACTTAAATCTCGAAGAAGGGATGATTACTGAGCCCCAAGTGGACACATTAGAGGAAGTTGCACGAGCAAAAATCAACCAAGCATTGGAACATCTTCCGGATGGTGGAAACACTCAGGATATGGTATTGGTTGAGGATGCAGGGTTGTTTGTTAAGGCTCTAAATGGATTTCCAGGAGTTTATTCCTCGTATGTATTGGACACCTTGGGGTGCAGCGGAATCTTGCGATTGCTTGAACACTTGAACAGCGAGGACACGGTGCAATGTGCCCAACTTCGTTCTGCAGAATTTCAAGCGGTTGCTGCTCTTTGGATGAACGGAGAAATTCTGTTCGGCAACGGCAGTTGCCCAGGTTGGATTGCCTTACAGAGTTCCGAAGGAGAAGGATTTGGATTTGACCCAATCTTTACCCCTTTAGACTTGGACGATTTTGGAAAGCCTCTCCCACCCGGACAATATGGAGTGAAAAGCACCCATGGCAACACATTTGGAGCAATTCCTTTGGAGGAGAAACAAGCCTACAGCCACCGAAGTAGGGCATTAGATGACTTACTGCGGCAATTGCCATCAGCATGATAAGTTAAAACCAACTGGACTGAGTTGAGGGCCATGGGATTCGCACGTTCTGTCGTTGGGATTAGTGCTCTATGTGTCGCTGTTTTTTACCTGTCCAATGCCGGAAACCCAGCGGTAACCAGCACCCTCAAATGGATTTGTATTGCTGCAATCTTGTTGCTATCTATGGCTTGGATTTCAATGGGAACTCCAAAACAAATTGCTCGAGCACCGCAACAAAGAGTCACCCCTGTGCCAGTTGAAACAACCGAGGAGATTGAAGAAGAAACCAGTAACGTTGAGATTCCTGAACCGGTCACTGAAGATTCCCTCGATGGTGCGACGCTACGAGAAAGAAAGCTCGCTAAAATTCAGTCTGCTCAAGCGGCGCAAGAAGAAATGTTGGTTGCTGAAGTTGAGCAAGCAGAACTCAACGGAGAAGAAATGGTCGAAGTTACCATTGAAGATGTTCACGTTGCTGACGAATTCGTGGTTGAAGTCAGTCCAGAATCTGTTGAAAATGCGGATATTGAAATGTCTATTCACAAGCGTAAAATCAAGCATGATGAAATTCGAAAGAAGATCGAAATGCGAAGGCGAGGACAACTCGCAGACATTCGCGCCTCAACTGCGCGCATGTGGGAAGAACAGACTGCCGGCGAAGACTTGGTCAAACTCTTGCAAACTCCAGGTCACGGTCATACCGTTCTCGATTCACCTCAAAATCCAGCACCAGGTCACGTTTACGGTGCAACATTCATCCGTATTGATGAGGCTCGAATCCTCAAACTTAGAACGCCTTTGGATGATGGATTCCAACAGGTGACAAAGAAACCTGAACCATCCCTACCGCCACTTCTTGGGCCGGATGGTCTTCCACTACCTCCGCTCATTCCAAGCGAAGGGTTACCGCTTCCTATGCCAGAACTGCCGATGCCCGATGCAAGTAACGCACTTGCACTTCTTCGAGAAGAAATGAACGATTCGGACTAAGTACGGGTCAACATTGAAGTGGATACGGCTTGAGTACGCTTTGAATTTGATGATGGTTGAAGACCTTGAGAAAAGTGATTCACATCACAACACTCGTAACCTTGCCCTTTTGGGGTTGGTGTTGGTTAGTATTGCACCCTCCATCTCAGTAACTACGGGATTTGTCTTCAAAGCAGGCCTATGGGCTGTTGTCGTGTTTGTCTTCACTAAGGCCTGGGTTTTCGGCTTACCCGGTTTTTGGCATCTACGTATCGAGAAGCAACCGTTTTCATGGTCGCCTGCAAAAAAAGGCGGGTGGGGCATGTCGTTCCTGCTTGGCATAGGCATGATTCTCACGATTTGGGCAGCGTACTTTCTGTTGGGAGAACAAATGTTGCAACCAGAGGCTTTGAAATCCATTCTCTATCCGGTTGGATTAACTGTACCGTGGAGGTTAGCAGCAGCAATTGTGTTTTGGGTCTTCATCAATTCCGTACTTGAAGAATATGTGTTTCGATGGTTTATTACCTCCAAAATTGAACAATTTGTTCATGGGAAATGGAGAGCCGTATTTCTTTCATCAGCGATTTTCACACTCCACCATTCCATCGCATTGATCTTTTTCCTTGACCCATTGGGTGCAATAATAGCTTCACTTGGGGTCTTTATTGGCGGTTCAATATTTTCGTGGCTGTATATTGAGTATCGCAGTATTTGGGTTGCATGGGTCGCCCATGCATGTGCAGACGTGGCAATTTTCGCAATTGCTTGGGAACTTATTGTTGGATTCTAGCCCAAAAAAGGGCTATCCCGCCCGTGTTTAATATAGTGTGGACGTGTGTTTAGGTTGTTAGGAACTTTACAAGTGTCTTAGACAACAGGTGCGAAAAAATGCTCGACTAATTTCTCCGAAGGTTTGTTGCAAACAATGGTTAAGCTAAGGCGAAGCCATAACAAATTGGAGAATAAATTATGAAAAGAAATCGACATATTAAACCCCACCACAACGGTAAGAACCGAAGAACTGGACGTAAATCCAGTGCACGCAGGAACAACAAAGGCCCAGCGAAAGCAAACAGCGAACGTGCAGAAGAAATTCGCATGAAATGGATTGCTGCGAAACAAGAGGAACAGCAAAGAAAGGCTTCAGAAAAAGCCGGAAGTGCCGCAGGACCTTGCTGTGCGAGCGAAGCTGTACTCAACGCAACCAACTTGCGACTTCTACGTGAATTGCAATCAACAGTCTGTGATCGCGTATGGAACGATTTGCTCGGTCGCTGGGAAGGTGTTATTCCCCGCGCATTTGTTCGTAAGAATGCTGTTCACATGCACCACTTCCGCGAATTTGCTCGGGAAAATGGTTACCGGAACAGGTAGTTGCTTTCGGAAATGAAGGGTAGCGACCAAGCGCTTACTTGTGCTCCCATTCGGGAGAGGTGCGATTGAGAAAGGCGTCGACGCCGATTTCTTGGTCTTTAGAATCAAACAATTCAGCGAAAGACTCAGCTTCTACAGCGATACCATCTGTCAAACCTGTATCGAGAGCAGCACGAATTGTGGCCTTGCCAACTCGCAGAGTGTGAGACGATTTGCCACCTATGGTTCGAGCCATGTTGAGGGTAAAAGAATGAAGTTCCTCTGGAGAGCAAACATGGTTGGCCAAGCCGATTCGATGTGCTTCATTTGCATCAATCATTTCGCCAGTCATAATCATCTCCATGGTTTTACCTAATCCAACGATTTCAACCAATCTTTGGGTAGCTCCGTAACCTGGAATAAGTCCAAGATTAATTTCTGGAGTTCCGAATCGGGAACGGTCACTCGCAATCCGAACATCGCATGAACATGCGACTTCGCATCCACCACCAAGTGCAAAACCGTCAATCATCGCAAGAGTAGGTTTGCTGAGGCTCCACAGTGCTTCAACAGCATTATCGGTAAACTTTTCACGAATTTCTTCGCTGTTCTTTCCGACAAATTCCGTAATATCTGCCCCTGCAACAAAAGCATTCGGCTTGGCACGCTTTCCTTCGGGAGGTGGACTTGGTTGGGCACCTGTGACCACAACTACACGTACTGAATCGGTAGATTCAGCCCACGCTACCATAGCTTTGATGCTGGACATCACCTCTGAATTGAGAGCATTCAATTTCTCAGGACGATTGATGGTCACCCAGGCGATTACGCCGATGTCTTTTTCTTCGCTTATGGGATAAGTTTCGATGTTCAAAACATCGGATTGAGGTGCGCTCATGACACTCCCAAGAAGATTCAGTTCATCATTTCACCGACGGGGTCAACTCGGGTTTCATTCCTCAACGACCAAGAACTCAAAGACCACGACCGTTTAGTCCTCGCATGGTTGAACCGGCTGCCCCACTCGTTAAAGCAGAAGATATGGCCAAAAAGTACGGCGATTTTATCGCACTCCATCCATTGAATGTCGAAGTTCACGCCGGTGAATTCTTCGGTGTTTTTGGACCAAACGGTGCTGGTAAATCGACTTTCATCAAACTCCTAACAGGCCAATTACGTCCGAGCAAAGGCCGGATTGAAGTTCTCGGTGTTAACGCAGTTTCCGACCCTCAAAAAGTCAAAGCCAACATCGGCATTGTACCTGAATCCGAATCACCACCATCGTTCTTGACGCCATTTGAATTTCTCGAATTCGTGGCGAAATTGAGAAGTGTTGACCAAATACAGGAGCATGTCGAGCATTGGATTGACTGGTTTGGTCTTGAGGAAAAGCGCGATACAATGTGCAAAGACCTGTCCAAAGGTCAACGGCAAAAAGTTATGCTTGCTGCTGCATTTATTCACAAACCAAAGTTGTTGTTTCTTGACGAACCTTTCGCAAATCTCGACCCAATATATCAGCGAAAATGTCGCCAATGGTTGTTGGAACATGTCAAAAACGGTGGCACAATATTCCTGTGTTCCCACGTTTTGGAGATGGCTGAGCGAATGTGCAATCGTATGGCAATCATCAATCACGGCAAGGTATTGGCTGCAGGTACCGTTAAAGGACTCAAAGAATCAGACGATGAGACGCTTGAAGATGTCTTTATTCGATTGGTTGGCCGTTCGATTGAGGACGTAGAACGACTCAGTGATGAAGGAATCAAAGACGGAGAAAGCGAGGAGGAGTAATGGATGACTGGAGTAAAGGTCGTCTCTCGAGACTGGGATGAAGTGGTTGGCGATGAATATCCATCCAACGCTCCGCTGGGAACCAGTGCTCATGACCAATTGCTCCACGAACCGTTGCGAGGATGGAACGCGTTTTCAGCGACATTCCGAGTTATGTTCAAGGAGGAAGGACGGAAGAGCATCGAATTTGCCAAGAAGCGACAAATTGTTTTGTTTCCGCTTCTGTTGACTCTGGTCACGGCTATCACGACGATTGGACTTCAGTTTCTTGTTGGAGATTCCTCTGCACAAGTCAGCGACATTGACTCCAAAACCTTCAGTTGGAGCGAACTGCGATTCGCTCTCCACTTACCATTGCTGATGTTTAGTTTGGGTATGGGCACATTTGCCTTCATGGGTCATGACGCAATCGTTCACAGAGCAGGCACCAAGAATTACCTTCTCGCAGCACCAGCACTCCAACCCTTGCCGAATTCTGTGGCACATTTCGCTTATTTCATCAAGGATTTGTGTTTCTACGTGATGTTGATTCTCTCCCCAGTTGTCGCCGGAATGGCCATTGGAATTATGTTGGATTCTGTAGCAGGTATTACAACCCCTCTCGAATGGTCAAGTCTTCCTTGGACATGGTTGGCGATGATCATCACACTCGCACAAGGTTTGGCACTGGCATTCTTTGCATCCTCTCTATGGATGAGAGGGCGACCATACACCGTTTTGGGACCGATACTTATCGTTGCAGTCGGCATAGGAATCGGACTTGGCCAATTGGATATTCGTGCCTTACTTTGGGGACTTAATGTTCAGTCAAGTCAACACTTCACTACCGCCGCTTTGGCCTTGGCTGCGAGCATAGCACTCGGCATCTTCTCTTCTTCTCTGATCGTCGATGACTTTGATGTATCTGTTGTCGAAAGAAGAGAGATGTTCACCCCAATCTACAACCGACTCGGCTTCCTCGGAAGGGGGGAAATTCGACTTATCGTGGCCAAAGAATTTGTTGATCTGTTCCGCTCAGGCTCCATTAAGAAAATGACGGTGTCCTACGCCATACCTCTGTTGGTTCTGCTTGGAATGGCATGGCTGGTGGACTTTGCTGAGGCACCTATCCCAATCAATTTACTGTCGTATGCCCCATTCCTCGGCTTCTTTGGATTCAATTTTTATTCATGGCTCACAATTCTTGACTCTCCTGAATTCATGAACGGCCTTCCACTTAGGGTTCCTCAATTGATTCGAGCTAAAGTGGTGGTGTATTTCTTGGCCACTTCATGGATTTCACTTATTTTCATCGTATTGATGGCTTGGAGATTAGATGAATGGAACTCGTTACCAACCAGCATCATCGTCATGTTTGCAAACTCAATCTACATTGTTGCCCTCACAGCCTTTTTGATGGGACTTCGACCGAACAAGGCCATTTTCGATGCCTCAATCATGATATGGTTTTGGATTGGTACCGTCGTGCCTCTGTTGTTGTTGTTTTTGTTGTCCTTTACCCAAGGCGATGTATCGTTGTACGGGAACTGGTGGGAACGTGCATCTCAAGACGGTTTGGCTGCTACCTCAACAATGTTCGACCAGAGTACAGTTGAACAAGGGTACAAAGGCATGATTGCTATATCGATAGGACTCCTCTTTGCTTCAGCACTGTTATGGAAATTGATGGACCGTCGGTGGGGCAAAGCCGAGTTTTCAAATTGAAGATACGCGAGGATTGTCAGAGGTATCTTGATGAGCGGTGGACCATCCCGATGAAGCATGGCAAGAGTCGTTGCAGTTTGCGGCATGCCTGGCTCAGGAAAGGGAGAATTTGCCAGCGTCCTGAACAATCATGGCATTCCTGTTCTTTCAATGGGAGACATGGTTCGAGCTGAAGTACGACGCTTGGAACTTGAAGAAAGCCCTGGCATATTTGGTGAAATTGCAGCCCAACTTCGTGCTGAACATGGCGAAGATGTTCTCGCAGTTCGTCTTGCTGATGCTGTTGATGAACTTCTCAAAACCAATGACATTGTCTTGATTGAAGGTATGCGGGGTACCGCTGAACGGGTCGTTTTTGAACAGCGGTGGAAAAAGAATTTCTTTTCTTTGGCTGTCGATGCATCACCAGATACTCGCTTCACCCGAATCCAAAACCGTGGGCGTTCAGAGGATGGAGACCGTGCTGCATTTGAGATACGCGATAATCGGGAACGCGGATGGGGTCTTGAATCCATCATTCGCGAGGCTGATTTTTTAATCGACAACAACATCGATTTAACCGAATTTCAAAACTCATGCCGAAAATGGCTCTCAGACTTTGAAAACCGGGATTGAAGTTGTAGATATATTTCGGGCTTTCTGGAGAAATTATTCTGCTCGCAGGTGACGGTTTTCGGGGTGGTTTTCACCCAAGTGTTATAGTCGGCCATAGCGTGTGATAAATTGCTTCGGCAGAGGGTGCGCGTATGGCAAGAAAACAAAACAAGGGTGGTGGCAAGCGTCAGCGTGCCAAACAACGCGCTCAATATGACGAGCTTGACAAGTATCCAGTCATGCCCCCGCATGCCTTTGCACGCATCGTTCGTGACAAGCAAACTCTGAATATTATTTACCAAATCATTGAGCCCCCAATGACCAAAAAAGAGCAGGAATACCGAGATGAAATTCTTGACATTTTTATTCGCTCACTGACTGCAAACATCGAAGAAATCGATGCCAACCCAGAAGCATACATCCGAACAGCAATGGACAAGGTCATCAAATCCTACGGTATGAAAATCAACAAAAAATCGAGACCATCCATCCCAGGGGACGACTTCTTGTGGGGGTCTGGCGGCGCAGAGCCTTCCCGGGCAAACAAAAATCAAGAACTCAGCTTGATTGTTGCCGAAGCATGCA
>JASLVU010000078.1 GCA_030741225.1 Candidatus Poseidoniaceae archaeon
AGGAGTCATCGTAATGCTTGGAGTGACTTTCGTTCCAACCCTCATTATTGTCTTTATGATTGCTGCTGCTGTTTATGATGCTTGGGCAGTTTATCGTTCAAAGCATATGCTTGATTTAGCCGATACCATGATTGGGCTTCGACTGCCAATTCTTTTGGTTGCTCCACAAGAAAAAGGATATTCATTCATTGATGAAACCGTGTCTATGAAGCAAAAGAATGAGGCTCAGCCCGCTCCACCGCGGCCAATGAATACCTCTCAGCCAAAAAAGAAGAAAGGCAAAGATGCAATGTTCATGGGATTAGGCGATGTGATTTTCCCCGGTATGCTGGTACTTTCTGCGGCACAGTACATTGATGGCTCGGAAGGTTTCCAAATTGCCATGACAACGCTTCTTGGAGGACTTATCGGATACTTTGTCTTGATGACCTATGTTGCAAGAGGGCGTGCACAAGCAGGCTTACCACTGCTGAACGGAGGAGCGATTCTAGGGTATGTGATTGGTGGTATGGTTCTGGTTGGAACTGCCATCGTTGATTTTGGAATAACGCTGTGAGGTGAAACATATGCTTGATATGAATCTGTTTAGAAATGACCCTGACACTATTCGTAAAGACCATGATAAGCGCGGCATCTCACATGAAAAAATTGACAGAGTCATCGAACTGGATCAACAATGGATAAATTTACAGCATGATACCAATCAACTTCGAGCGCAAAAAAACGCTGCTGCACGGGGAATCGGAGCGGCAAAGAAAGCTGGCGATGAGCAAGAAGCACAACGAATTTTGGAACAGGTTGCAGAACTTGGAAGCCAAATTGCAGAAATGGAAAAGAAAACCGATGAGGCAGTTCTTGAAAGAGACCGATTGCGTATGAGTATACCCAACATTCTCCATCCGGATGTGCCCCAAGGTGCTGATGAGTCTGGAAATACGCAACACAGTGTTCACGGTCAAAAACCATCTTTTGATTTTGAACCTCGAACCCATAACGAATTGATTGAGATGAATAAATGGGTTGACCTAAAACGAGCGGCGAAAATCACCGGAAGTCGTTTCTTTTTCCTTAAAGGCGACCTTGCTCGATTGGAATTTGCCTTACAACAATATGCTGTGAACTTTATTCGTGAGCGAGGATACACCTTCGTTCAACCTCCAGTCATGATGAACAGAGAGTCGTATGAGGGTGTCACCGATCTTTCTGATTTTGAGACAGTAATGTACGGTGTTGAACCGGATAAATACTACATGATTGCCACTTCAGAGCACCCCCTTACTGCTATGTTCATGGGGGAAACTGTTCCAGAAAGTGACCTTCCACTCCGAATAGTTGGAGTTTCTCCATGTTTTCGAAGAGAAGTAGGTTCTCATGGGCAATCCGATTTAGGAATTTGGCGTGTACATCAGTTCACAAAAATTGAGCAGATTATACTTGCAACGCCCGAACAATCGTGGGAACTTCAAGAAGAACTCCTGCAGAATTGTATTGACTTGTGGGATGCGCTGGGTATGCACTACGAAGTGGTGAACATTTGTACCGGTGATATGGGCACGGTTGCAGCAAGAAAATACGACCTTGAAGCATGGATTCCTGGTGCAAATCAGTACAAAGAAATTGTTTCATGCTCAAATTGTACCGACTACCAAGCAAACCGCCTGCAAATTCGCTACGGGCAGCCCGGGCACGCATCGCAACCCATTGCACACACACTCAATTCAACGGCCGTGGCAACATCAAGAGCTCTGGTTGCCATTATGGAACAAAACCAATTAGAGGATGGACGAGTTCGAATCCCTGAAGTTCTGAGGCCCTACATGAACGGACAGGAAAATCTTGAACCGTGCACTTGGGGTTAACCTCAGTGTTGAAATAGGCTTGCCGCTATCTCAACTCATGGAAGGCGGTACGACACTCTACTTTGGATACGGTTCGAATCTCGACTGGTCCGATTGGAAAAATTGGTGTGAACGGAAAAATGAGCCTCACGATGGGTTGGTTGAGGTCGGTCCATGCTGGCTACCGGACTTTACCATGAAATTTCACTACTTTTCGAGGGGTCGAGGGGGTGGTGCTGCTGACATCATCGAGAACGGAAGAGGACATGCTGTTCCCGGAGTATTGTTTGGAATGGATCCCGTTACACTCAATGCTATGGATCGAAAAGAGGGCGTTGGAGTTGGCATCTATGAGCGAAAAAAAGTTCGTGTAGCCCTACCGGATGGAACGTTTCGTGAAGCACTCACATATTGTGTCACGAAGCAGTACGTTCAAGACCGGTTTGTTCAGCCAACTGAGCATTATGCTCATCTTATTGAAAGTGGATTAGAAAAAAGAAAACTTCCAATTGGGGAATTAAAAAATGCAATTGAAGACTTCTCACCTAGTTTCCCTTTGGATAAACTGTTTGTCTACGGGACTTTGATGGAAGGGGAATGTCGGCATTCAAGCACCAAACAATTGTGCAATGGAGAGGCACGAGTTGCAACCGCGCAGGGGGAACTGCTCGACCTTGGCGACTTCCCAGGAATGGTGCATGGCAATCAAACGGTTCAAGGAGAGGTATACAATCTCGACCAAGTCTATGAGGCATTACAAACCCTAGACAGCATTGAGGGCTTCTATGGTTACGATTCAAACCACTCCCTCTACACTCGCACAATCATAGAGATAGAAACTGAACAGGGGACAGAATGGGCGTGGACATACATTTACAATTTGGACAGTGACGAGCAAGTTCAGAAGATTGATTCTGGAGATTGGCGCAATCGTTAATCTTCTTCATCCATGGCGAGCAAAACAGAACCTTGCTGTACTTGTTCGCCTGCTGCAAAATGAATTTCCGTTATTGAACCCTGTGAAGCTGCTAAGATTCTATGCTCCATTTTCATGGCTTCAAGAACCATCAGCGTTTCACCTGCATTTACAGTTTGCCCAACTTCCACCAACACCTGCAAAACTTTGCCAGGCATAGGTGCCGTCAAACCGCCTTCATCGCCCGATTGAGATGCACCAGGTTCTATTCGTTCAAAATTGAAGGTGTGACCCTTGAAGTGTACCCACCAGCAATCGCCTACTTTAGCAACCGTTGCAAACCCGCTGGTTCCGTTGGAAAGATGAATCTTCAATCGGCCATCTGATTCTACAGTGGCTCGATGCTCACCAAGAATCCACACATCGTCAGACCTTGCCAACGTTACATCAACAGAACCGCCCCGAGTTCGAAACATGTGTTCCATCAAGGATACCTCCTGCTAAGTGTGCGAAACGGACTGACTGGACCTGAGAAATCGTCCGATTGCGGAGATGAGTGAGACTGACGGTGAAGTCCCGAACTTTCGGCAACTGCAGCTGCCATCAATGCCCCGTCTTCAACTTCAATAGACGCATTTGGATTCCAACCGTTCGGCCACAAACGGTCAATCATTGTCGTATCGGTAGTTCCTTCAATGACATCAGGAACATCACACAATTCTCTCAAGAATCGGAGGTTGGTTGTGGTACCGAGTACGACAAATTCATCCAACGAGCGACGCATTCGTTGAAGTGCTTCTTCACGAGATGGAGCCCAAACAATGAGTTTAGCAAGCATTGGGTCGTAATTCGGCGTAACTTCATCACCTTGCCGCACCCCAGTATCAAGACGTATCCCTGGACCTTCCGGGGGCACGAATACTGAAAGTGGTCCAATTGCCGGAAGGAAATTGTTTGAAGCATCTTCTGCATACAAACGGACTTCAATTGCATGTCCTCTCATTTGCAAATCGCCGCACGACATTGGTTGACCTGCGGCAATTCGAAGTTGCTCTCGAACAATATCAACACCGGTAACCATCTCGGTAACAGGATGCTCAACTTGTATTCGTGTGTTCATCTCCAAAAAGAAAAATTCACCGTTTGGAGCCAAGAGAAATTCGACAGTACCTGCCCCTTCATAATCGACAGCCGTTGCTGCAGCAACAGCAGCTTTACCCATTGCTGAACGAATTTCTTCGGTCATGGTTGCGCACGGGGCTTCTTCAAACACCTTTTGATGTCGTCTTTGAACGCTGCATTCTCTCTCGCCCAAATGGATTGTGCGGCCGTGGCGATCGGCCAAAACCTGAATTTCGACGTGTTTTGAACCAGTAAGAAGGCGTTCAAGATAGACTCGGCCGTCTCCAAATGCCGCGATTGCTTCGCGACGGGCACTTCGTGCAGCATCAAGGAGTTCCTCAGGATGCTCAACAGCACGCATACCTTTGCCACCACCACCAGATGATGCTTTCAGCAACAAGGGGAAACCTACACGAGTGCTCGCTTGTTCAATAGCCTGGAGTGCTAAATCTTCGTCGGTTTCTTCGATTTCTTCCCCAGGAATCACGGGAACTCCAGCCGCTCTCATGGTGATTCGGGCCGTCATTTTGTCCCCCATTTTTTCAATAGCGTTGGCGCCCGGACCAATCCATTGTATTCCTGCTTCAGTAACTGCACGAGCAAAATCTGCACGCTCGGATAAAAAACCGAAACCGGGATGAATGGCATCCACGCCAGCATTCTTGGCGATGTCCAAAATTTGTGCTTGATGAAGATAAGTATCTGTTATGGTGTCTCCATCAAGCAAGAACGATTCGTCAGCAAGTTCCACAAACAGCGATGAGGCATCGTTAGCGGCGTAAATCGCAACACTGGCGAGCCCTGCCTCGTTGCACGCACGGAGAATTCGACAAGCGATTTCACCACGGTTTGCAACCAAAACTTTGCTGACCATTGCCTTCACTCATTCCTTCTTCCAATTTGCCGGTCTCTTCTCGAGGAACGATGACAGGCCTTCTTGACCTTCGGGAGAACCACGCATCCTACTGGTGAAGTCAAGTGTAAATTCTCGTAGTTCTTCATCACTCTTTGTCCACCGGTCAAATTCGAGGGTCAATTCTTTTGCCAAAGTCACCGCTTGAGGGCCTGTTGTCAGTATTTCTTCAACGAGAATGTCCACAGCTGGTTCAAGTTCATCCACAGACTCAACTACGGCTTCGATAAATCCGATTCTCAATGCTTCATCTGCCCCTATACGGCTTGCTTGCATTGCGAGTCGTCGAAAGCAAGCGGAACCGAGTCGCCGGTAAACATACGGCCCAATTACCGCAGGTAAAATGCCAAGCTTGCCCTCGGAGAGTGCGATTTTGACGTTCGAAGTGGCAATGACGTGATCCAAACAGGCCACTAAACCTGCTCCACCGCCCAAAGCGACTCCCTGAATGGCTCCAATGGTGAAACAAGGGTGGGCCCACAATCCATTGAAAAGGCGGTCAAGTCGCTCAGAATCGATTCGATTTTCTTCTGCTGAATTCGCACCGGCATCTCTCATCATGTTGATGTCGGCACCCGCACAAAAATGACGGCCTGCTCCAGAAAGCACGAGTGTTCGAAGGTATGGTGTGCCTTGTGAATCGATGAGTTCTCCTCGCCTTCCAACGCTGCGCTCAGCAGTCCAAGCAAAAATTTGGCACAGTTCTGTAATCATTTGAATATTCAATGCGTTGAACTTCTCTTCTCTATCCAATGTGATATGACACTTTGAATCTCGGATTTCTACGGAGATGAGTTCGGTTGGCGGGGGATTGTCCATTATCATCTGTAAAACTCCAATTGCATTTTTGATTTTTCAATATAATTATTCACATTCTAAATACGCCAAATCTGTCGTTCGGAAGGGGTGCATTACGAGCCGAAGCAAGACACAACCCGAGGACATCTCGAGTGTCTCGAGGGTCAATGATTCCATCATCCCACAAACGCGCTGTTGAGTAGTATGGACTGCCTTCAGTCTCGTATTTTTCTAGGAATGGGGCACGGAATTGTTCAAGCTCCTCCCCAACCATGGGTTCGAGCCCTTCACGTGCACGTTGGTCTTGTTTGACTGTAGTCAATACATCTGCGGCCTGAGGGCCACCCATTACCGAAATCCGGCTGTTTGGCCACATGAATAAGAATCGAGGATCGAATGCTCTGCCGCACATGCCGTAATTTCCTGCACCGTGAGAGCCTCCTACAATGACGGTGAATTTAGGCACATTTACACACGAGACGGCTGTGACGAGTTTTGCTCCATCTTTGGCAATTCCGCCGGCTTCGTAATCCTTGCCAACCATGAAGCCTGTAATGTTTTGAAGGAAAACCAATGGTATGCCCCGTTGACCGCACAACTCAACAAAATGTGCACCTTTGAGTGAAGATTCTGAAAACAGAATACCGTTGTTTGCTACGATACCCACTTTATGTCCGTGAATGTGGGCAAAACCGCAAATCAAAGTTGTTCCATATCGAGATTTAAATTCATGAAAACGAGAACCATCGACGATTCGTGCGATTAATTCCTTCACATCTACAGGTGTTCTGTTGTCGTTTGGAATGAGGCCAAGAAGGTCCTCCACATCATGAGCAGGTGGTTCTGGCTCCTCGTAAGCCGCTGGAGCAAGGGTACGAGGGCCGATGTTCTCTACGATATTTCGAACCATTCGCAATGCTTCAGGCTCGTCTTCTGCAAAATGGTCTGCAACTCCGGATTGTGATGTGTGGACGTCTGCACCACCCAACTCTTCAGCAGTTACTTCTTCACCGGTTGCGGCCTTTACGAGGGGAGGGCCTGCTAGGAAAATTGTACCGTTACCTTTGACGATAATCGATTCATCACTCATTGCAGGTACATAGGCGCCACCGGCAGTACACGAGCCCAAAACAGCCGCAATCTGCGGTATTTTGTCGCCCGACATTCGGGCTTGGTTTCTAAAAATTCGACCGAAGTGGCCGATATCAGGAAACACTTCGTCCTGCATAGGAAGGAAGGCCCCCCCTGAATCGACCAAGTAAATACAAGGAAGATGATTCTCATGAGCAATTGTTTGAGCTCGAATATGTTTCTTGACCGTCATCGGATAATACGAACCGCCTTTGACGGTAGCGTCGTTGGCCACAAACAGACATTCTCGTCCATGCACCATACCTATTCCAGTTACAATACCTGCTGAATGAGCCCTGCCATCATACAACTCAAAAGCTGCAAGCGGAGAGAGTTCCAAAAATGCGGTTCCTGGATCAATGATTCTTTCGATTCGCTCCCGTGCCAGAAATTTATCTCGATTTCGATGCCGTTCGACGTATTTTCCTCCGCCCCCGTTTGAAGCAACAGCAAGCCGTTCTTGCAAAGTTTCGATGAGGGCGAGATTGAATGCCTTACGTTCAGCAAACTCTGGGTCGCTGCGATTCACACGGGTAGGTAATCGGTCCATTCACACCCCTCACACCGAGGCAAGTGGACACCGTCTTTAACACTACTACAATCAAATTCGGGAACTTTTAATTCAAACACCAAGCATGAGCCGACCAATATCTCTCAAGCCCGGAGCCAATCCAACGATGAGAACTGCAAGAACAATCAACAGACGTATGTGCCGTTGTCGCCTCTCGACCTTCATTTCAACGAACATGTAAGTGATGGCTCCAATTAATGCAGCTTTTACAAGAACAAACAACCATGCTCCTTCACCAAAATCTATGCCAAGAGCATCGTTTATTTCTCCCCCATAGACAATGACTTGATTACTAACGACATGCTTTTCTCCATATCCGAAGAAATCAATGCCGACCATTGTTGCAAATCCGTCGCACAGTTGGCCGAAAACCATAGCCAATACCATCGGACTAGCCAAAAGTGCATTTCGAGAAAGCAACTCGACTGGATGCCGTTGAATTTCTTTCTCGGCATCTTCCCACGACTTTATGCGAATTCCTGCTGGCAATACACCTGCTTCATAGCCAGTTAGTTGAAGTTGTAAAGCGTCGTCTCGACCGTAGCGGTACATAAAATAGCATATTATGCCTGGAATTCCAAAGACGACCAACA
>JASLVU010000079.1 GCA_030741225.1 Candidatus Poseidoniaceae archaeon
CAACAGTTGGATTTCCACGACTATCAAGAATCATTCGTGCATCGAGACCAGAGATATGACCTGACATGGTGTTCCCTAAATTCTTCCAGTCAAAGACACTTCATGAAACAAACGGACAAACTTTGAAACGGTCATTTGTTGCGGGAAACACTCATTTTACCTTTTTTCGGCACAAATATTCTATTGGGTTCCGGAAAAAGGCGCAAAGATGGTTTGATAAACCCAAAACAGTAGCGTTGACCATGCCCCGAGTAGCAGAAATCGACCGAGCAATCCTAGCCCAACTACGAACGAATGGACGAATGTCCTATGTTGAATTAGCGAAAGAAGTCGGTGCTTCAGAACGAACCGTTCGCACACACGTTCGAAAAATGGAAGAAGATGGAACCATTCGAGGCTATACCGTTCGCGAAGGAGGCGTTGGATTAACTGCGCTTGTACGAATCAAAGTCTCCCCTGGTGCAGAAATAGGTTCCTTTGCATCTGAAGTCACTGGATGGGACGGCATTGAAATTATTTACGAAGTCTCAGGGAATGCCGACCTCGTAGCATTGGTTCACGTTGACGATACAATGGCTTTACGAACGCTTCTGGATAAAATGTGGCTTACTGCTCCAAATGAAATCGCATCTACTACAACTGAACTGGTCTTGGAGCAGTACTGATTACTCTTCTTCTTGAGTCTTGTCGGCTTCGACTTTCACCGGTTTATCTTCGGGAAGGCTGTAATCTATTCCGCAACTTCGACAAACCATGTTTTTATCCCAGTCGCATTGACGTCGACAACCTGACATTGCTGCACCTCAGGCTTTCCATTTGACTGAACATCCAATGGACTCTGTTTGAGATACGAGCGGATTTTTTCCGTCAAGCATCGCTTCAACTGCATCGCGCAGTTCATTGGTTTGAACCAAAGTTGGATTACGAGGAGAATCATCCATCCTACCTTTGTAAACAAGAGTTAATTCCGAGTCGAAAAGAAAAAATTCAGGAGTCCTTTTGGCACCGTATGCATGAGCTACATCCTGTGTAGAATCATGGAGGTAAGGATAGGGCATCGCTTGAGCCCTTTTTTCCATATTCTCATACGAATCATCCGGATAAACCAGCGGATCGTTTGAATTAATTCCAACAAATCCGATGCCAGCAGAGTTGGATTCCTCAGCCATCGCATCCATTCGTGATATATTTGCGATGACATATGGGCAATGATTGCACTCAAATACGACTATGAGGCCGTTTTCGCCACGTGAGTTCTCAAGAGTCATTCGAATATCACCAACAGATGCATTCGCATTTTTCAATTCATAGTCAGGGGCAGCATCACCGATATTAATGGCCATGAATGTATGAAAAGGCCAAGCCTCAAAACCCCTTCGATACAATTCTGTCCTTAGTTGAAATAGAGTTGAAGAACAAATCAACATGACTCTGATTGAAAATTATTCAAGGGATATGCCACCCGAGCATAAAGCAATTCAGTGGTTGATGTCATTTTGTGAAACTGAGCCTTGGGTTCAATTTAAGAGTTCAAAAAACACCACAGATGAGTGTGAAATTCCACTTTTGAATGTGGAATTGATTGTTGAGAGTGTATCGAATCGTACATATGAACTTTGCATGTATGCGGGAATTGGAGAACATAGGATTGTACAACTCTTTCAACCAAGTCTTCGTGGAAAAATGAACCTTGAAGGCACAATGGAGGAACAAGATTCCTGCTTTGATAAAGACAGATATTGGTGTTACCTATGTTTAGAAGTCGAAGAAGAACACGAGTCTTTACCGTTTGGAGACCATCTAATTACGCTCGCTCTTGCACTCCGGGATGATGTGAGCACTGCGAAAAAAATTCCGTTGCTTGACATGTTTTTAGCCCATGACAGAGACGAACACGTTTGGATTGAAGGTTACTATAACTCAGGACCTGAAACAGGAATATACGACCGGGAAGATGAGAAACTCATTCCTCTACGAATACGAGCACTGTGTCATAAATTCTCCTGCCTCGAAGATGAACTGGCCTGCTCCTCATTCGGAGAAAAGGAACGTTACAATATCATTGAAGAAGAAATGAGAGCTGCCACTGTTGAAATTAGAAAAAACAAACTCGGTTCACTTCATTCTTAGCGAGGTTTGATGAGATGCTGATTCTTGGTTGGGCCGAGAGTCATGGTGGTGGAGAGGTGCGGGGGACACATCACACTCTTGTTTTCAATTTGGAAGGATTCTCATCTTGCTCGACTGCAAGGCAGCAGAGGAGCCGGATTCAATATTGCCACAGGTGTAGAGGCAAAAGTGGAATATCTTTCCTCAAATACTCCAATAACCGAAGCACAAATTTCAGCCGGAGAATTACCGGACATACCCGCTGGACCGGTCAAAAGCGGAGTTTTGGAAATTTATGTAGAGGACATGGAAGGTCAAGAAATGGAAAACTCTTCACAACTGTATGTTGACCTTGTTGAAGAATTGCGTATTGCTCGTCTACTTCGCCCCGAAGATTCGTACAGCATTCACGTTAAACTTGAACTTCCGACAAGCCAAGGATTCGGTATGTCTGCGGCCGGTTTACTTGCAGTTGCTCGATGCTTCAGTTCCATTACAGGTAAAGGTACAGAAGAACAATATCAGCGTATTGCTCACCGAATCGAACGTAAACATGGTTCAGGATTGGGAGATGTTCTGGGTATGTCGAAGCGTGGAGTTGAACTTCGACTTGAACCTGGAGCACCAGGTTCTGGAGGAAAAGTTGAACACTTTACAACCGTACAACCCATCCTTGTCGTTTGGCAACATGATGAAAGTAGACACACTTCAAAATACATCAATGATGTTCAATGGCAACGGGCAATTTCACGAGCAGGAGAACGTTCAGTGACTCGATTAAAACTCAAAGATTGGACATTTGAACGATGGCCAGACTTGATGTTGGAATCGCGTAACTTTTCCCAAGAATCTGGACTTCAAGACGAGGCGGCCCGCAAAAAACTCCTTTCTTCGGTTCGTGGAGAAGTCCTGAGGCTGGATCTTCAAGCGCGCTGGAACGTTCGGTTGTGTATGTTGGGAGTTTCGGCAACCGTTCTTCCACGGAGATTGGATAGTCCACTTACCGATTTTGAACTTGAAAGTATAGCCAATGCGCTCAAAAAAGCAGGATTTGGGGTAGTCGAAACAAGAATTCACTGATTATTCTCCAGGCCCAAGTCGGCTGAGGTCCAAAACATTGGCATCGAGTAAAAGGCAACCAGGCATGAACAGATTTGCTGAGAATCCGTGTCGATAAACTACAGCCCCACTCCCCCATTCTTCGATATATCGAGCCATTTGTTTGGCCATCTTCTTGCGTTGGAAATCGACATCTGCGCCATAGAAATGTTTGGCATCAATCCACGCAACAGGTTTACCGTTGATTTCAACATGGTCAAGGAAAAGAATGTCGGGTGTTCGTACAGGCCGTCCTAAATCTTGCTTTTGCTCCTTAACCATCTCAGGTTGACGACGAATACGTACACCTTGTTGCTCGAACCAATCAGCAAGGATATCCTCAAACAAATCGGCTCGTTCCTGTGATTCACCTTGATCGACATTTGAAACTCTATCTGCAGCTTCAGCAGCCTCGAATTCTGTCCGCTCTCTCTCGCTTAATCGACTTGGTTGTCGGAGATGTTCTTTAATTTTGGACTTTGACCAACGCATCTCGGCCAATACAATTCGGAAAATATTCATCGGGGGGAAATCAAATCTCTTCGATAAATCCACTACACTCACTCCTTCGTTGTACAAGCGAAGCATATTCTTGGATTGAGAACGTAATCTTCCGTGGCCATATACAGTCTTCTGTTGCAGCAATGCCGAACGCAAAGAAAGTGCCTGCTCGAGAGTCATGTTGTAATTTTTCGCAATCTTTGCTATTTCATCTACGCGTTCGTCATCAAGCCACCCAAACTCTCCTTTCCGAACGACATTATCCGCCATTGATTCCTCGTCTTTCAGTGGAACTGGGGCAATCGTCCAATTGAATTTGAAGGTTTTAGGATCCGGTAAATCCAATGGGAAAGCCATCGGAAGTGGAACTCTTTTGAATCGCCCCAATGCAGCCTCATCCATCGCTTTAATCTCTGCTGCATGACGTTCTTGGAGAGTTGATTTGGGCTTACCACCGTATCGGCGTTTCCTGTTGTTTCGTCGTTGATTCTTTTTTGAAGAACCTCGAGAACTTCGGTGTGAGGTGTTTCTTGAATCCCGACGATTGCCCTCGCTCATCATTCGCCCTCGTCGCCGACCGTCTTTGAATCCTCGCCTTCTTTTTCCAACATTGTAAGATGTTGGGAGTCTTCAATAGTCTGGGTACCGTTGCTCGTCAAGTCATTCAACCATTGCTGTGCAAAAGCCTTTGCTTGGGAGTCGATTCTTCCCCTGAAAAACCGATGCCATGACGAGATCTCCCACCAAGCTGCAATCTCGACACCACCTTCATCTTCGCACAGTACAGTCACCGTCATCCGAAGAGACTTGAGGGCGGTGGCTACTGGAATACCGTTGCGTTGTTGCCCCAACCATTGAAATTCAATCTCAAGAAAAGAAGGGTTCTCACCTTTTCGGAGGTCAAGAACTTCCCATAATTCCTCGATCAGTCGCTGACGTTCAACCCTATGGATATCAAATCGTTGATTGATTTGAAGATTACCTTTAGATGAAGATAAAACCCTTTGAGCAGAACTGTTCCATATAGGCCATGTATCCAGGTTGAGGAGATTTGAAGCCGCTCGTTCAGAAAATGAGCGCTCTAACGGAGTACGCCAAACCCTGTTGGGAGCAGTCATACTTCTTCCAACAATTTCCTTCTCAAGAACTTGTGGGACAGTCTACACACGGTTTCAAATGCTCATACCCATTCCAAGAACTATGCGCAGCATTCAAATTCCTCTTTTTTTGGTAGTTTTGCTCGTTCTTGCAGGTGTTTCAACGGCCAACTACAGCCATGAAAATGAACGACTTGAAGTCTCTATACAATTCCAATCCAATGAAAACAATTCTTCTGCTCTTGGATGGACGACGACATTCAGAGGTCCCTTCGAAGACTCTATTTCTGAAAGTGAAGTCTATTCAGACGGCAGAATTGTTTCTGCGGGCTGGTTTGAAGGATACATGGATTTGGGCGATGATATGGATGGCTTAAGTTCCGCCAATGATGGTCAAGACAGAGACTTTTTCCTAACCTGGACAGACGGCAACGGTACGATTCTCTCTGCTACAGGTGGTGGTTCTGTTGGAATGGATTTCATTAATGCAATCGAAATAATGCCCAATGATGATTTGGTCGTGGCTGGGACATATTGCTTAGGAAGTTCTAGCTTAGATTGTTCTATGCAACTGGGTGACCTCGATCCTCTGGAAAAAAGATTTGCTGATGATGAAGGGAACGCTTTTGTAGCACGAATCGATTCTTCTGGAAACTGGATTTGGGCAACTCAAATTCAGAACAATAACGAATTGTTTGTCGTTGATTTGCTTGTTTCGGACTCAAATCAAATCCACGTAGCATTCACCTTTCGAGATGACATTGAGTTAGGTGAAGATACTGTTCAAGGTTTCTCAGACGCATCCTTGTCCATCGTTACATTCGATGAAAGCGGCCTAATTCTATCGCATATTGAAACAGAATCGGGCGCAGGTATGGAACCTATTGGAGCTCTTTGCTCAGATGGTAACGGACAAATGTATGCGGTCATGTCATTCACGGAATTTCTTGCTATTGGGGAAGATTCTGTCGTCTCTGAAGGCGGGGCAGATCTCGTTGTAGCAAGTTTCACACCAACAGCATGGAATTGGATTATCAGCGGAAATGGACAAAGTGATGTGCGCGCATGGGATTGTGCTGGAATGCCAAACACGGGGATTAAAGTCGTTGGAGAATTTTCCGCAAACTCAACTTTTGGAGAGTACTATACTGGCCCATCTTCAGGTACCGACTTCTTTGTTGCTGAGGTTTCATCAAATGGAGATTGGCTCAAAATTACCACTGAAGGCGGCCCTGGCTTTGACCGAGGAATGGCAATTACCGTTTCAGAAACTGGCACAACAATTGTTACAGGCTCGACCACTGCAGGAATGACCCTAGGTGAAGATGTCCTTGTCGACATTGATAACAATGATAATGAATATCAAAACGATATATTCCTAGGACAAATGGATGAGAATGATTCATGGGAATGGGCAATTATTGCCGGGGGTTCCGGTAACGATGTAGCAACATCGATGACATTGGGCAACGATGGTTCTCCAGTCATTTCTTTCACTCACACTAGTGATTTCAATACTCAAATTACGGAAAGCCTAGGTGGTTCTGATACTGGAATTTGGCTGTATCAAACCGATAGAGATGGAGACGGAATACTCGATGGAGAAGACAATTGTCCAAAAATTCACAATCATGACCAAGCTAATTTCGATGGCGATGTCAAAGGAGACAATTGTGATGATGACGATGACAACGACAATGTCATCGATTTGAATGATGACTGTCAATTTGGAGAAAAAGGTTGGTTTTCTGAACCATCAACAGACCATGACGGGGATGGTTGTAAAGACTCTTCAGAGGATTACGATGACGATGAAGATACAGTTTTTGACCAAAATGACCTCTGTCCACTTGGTCCGGTTGGATGGATTTCAACAACCGAAAACGATGCAGAAAGCGATGGATGCGAAGATGTTGATACCGATGGGGACAGTCTTGTAGACCAAATGGACAACTGTCCAAGTGACGCAAACAGTCTGCAAAACGATTTGGACGCTGATGGCATTGGGGATGTTTGCGATGTCGATGAGGACGGGGATGGAATCCTCAATATCCATGACAATTGCCTCGAGGATTCACCGCTATGGACTTCCAATTCAGTTAACGATCATGACCGAGACGGTTGCCACGATTCTTTGACGGACTTGGATGATGATGATGACGGAGTGAGTGACGATAAAGACCGTTGCCCCCGGGGTGAAACTGGCTGGTCTGAAAACGCGGTCATCGATGACCATGATGGCGATGGATGTCGAGACTTGAGTGAAGATGATGATGACGATGATGATGGGGTCACCGATGTTGTCGATAACTGCAAAACTGGATTGATTGGGACAGCAGCGCCTGGTCAAGATTTGGACTTGGACGGGTGTATTGACAGCACAGAGGACACGGATGATGATGAGGACGGTGTCGACGATTCGATTGATTTGTGCCCACGTACTGTCGCTGGACAACAGGTTAGCCTAACGGGTTGCAGCCAATATCAACTCGATGATGACCTTGATGGGGTCGCAAACGCAATCGACCTGTGCCAAAATACTGTGGCTGGAAAAATTGTCGACTTGGCAGGGTGTCAATTGAACATCGGAGAAACGACAAATGATGAGACGTCCTCAGAAAGTGATTCAAGTATATCCACATGGCTGTATGTCTTCTCAGCAGTTCTTCTTGGTGCAGCATTATATGTGACTTTCTTCACTTCGCAAAATCCAAGGAAAATCCATTCTAATACCGAAACAAGCAGTAAAAATTTGTCCGAGAGAGATTCGTTGGTTGTTTCTATGGAATCATCCGAACAGGAATAGATGAATGAAAACGATAACATAAAAACAGAAACCAACTACTGTGTAATATGTCCCGTGTTCTAAAGTGGAGGCTATCATTCATAGTGTTGGTGATGCTGCTCAATATCCCGAGTATAGACGCATACAGTAGTGGTAAAACAGGTTCTTCATCGAGTGGTTGTGGGTGCCATGGCAGTTC
>JASLVU010000007.1 GCA_030741225.1 Candidatus Poseidoniaceae archaeon
ATCCTCGCTGGCTCAACAGGAAAGAATCTTGATTTGGCAAATACGTTCCAAACCTCTCTCTCGAACCTTGGGCACCAAGGTCATGTGATTGATGTTTGTAATCTCGATATACCGCTTTACACTCCCGAAAGAGACAAGACAATTGAGCATATACCGGACGTGATAAAAGTCATGAAGCAAATTGTTGAATGCAATGCGTTGATCGTTTGTGCCCCTGAATACAACGGCCTCATTCCGGCAGCACTCACAAATCTCATCAACTGGCTTTCGGTTCAGTCGGATGATTTTCGAATGCTGTTCAACAGGAAGACGGTTGGTTTAGCATCTGTTAGCGGTGGCGGTGGCCATCAGGCAATCTTGAGTATGCGGTTGCAATTCTCGTATTTGGGGTCCAATGTACTTGGTAGGTCTGTAGTTATCAACAAAACAAAACCTTTCAACCAATCTTCGATTGATGCAATGATAGAGCAGGTAATACTATGAGTTTGCAGAGGTCATTGAAATCGATAATTCCAACCCACACTGTGCTTGAAGGCGGTGGATTTCCCGTTCGTCGTCCTACTGCAATGGGTTCCTTGATGAGCCCGTTTTTGCTGCTTGACGAAATGGGCCCAGTTCACTGGGAGCCGGGCCAAGCAATCGGTGCACCTGCACATCCACACCGTGGTTTTGAGACAGTCACTTACATGATTCAAGGTGCTATGCAACACGAAGACAGTGCCGGAAATAAAGGTGATTTAAATCCTGGAGATGTCCAATGGATGACAGCTGGAAAGGGTATCATTCATTCTGAATTACCGCAGGATGATTTCCTCAAGACGGGAGGTGTTTCTCACGGATTCCAAATTTGGGTGAACTTGCCATCAAAAAACAAGATGATGGAGCCGAGATATCAAGACATTGAATCAACTAAAATACCGAAAGCGACATCTCCCGATGGCAAGGTTTGGGCCAATGTTATCGCTGGCTCAACATTAGGTGTTGAGGCTGTAATTGATACAGTTATACCAATCACCTACATTCACATGAAGATCCAGCAAGGTGGAACTCATACTCAATACACTGAACGTGGGCTAAACTCAATGGTTTACGTGTTCGGTGGAACATTACATGTTGGTGAAAAGTCAGTCCACGACGGGCAACTTGGCTTACTTACTGATGGTGATGAAGTCGTTTTAACAGCCATCGATGAAGATGCTGAATTTTTGATTCTAGGTGGACCTGAAATCAATGAACCAATCGCCCGTTATGGGCCCTTTGTTATGAACACCCGACAAGAGATTCAACAAGCACTTATCGATTATCAAAACGGGACCCTTGCATGAAAACAATCCCAATGATTACATAGTCGTTGGAGAAGGGAAAACCATGTTTTTGGAGGCACTGGGCTGGTTACTCCTTCTGCTTTTCATAGGAGTAATCACTCCTGGACCAAACAACATCACTTGCACAGTCCACTCAGCATTGCATGGTCCGAAGTCGAATATTCCCCTCATTGGAGGTATGGCGATTGGATTTTTTATTGTTCAATTGGTTTGTGGCCTCACAGTGCATTATTTTTCTAATGAGAGTCAGATTGCAGACATTCTCAATATTGTTGGACTTCTTTTTCTCACAATTCTTGGATTAGGCGTAATTGCTTTGGGTTGGTCCGATAGAGTTCTTCAGCTTCCTGATACAATCCCTCGATTGGGTCCAAAAACAGGCGTTGGAATGCAGTTCGTTAACGGCAAAGAATGGTTTATGGTTTTCACCGTTATGTCCACCGTCTTGCAAGATTTCGGGGGAGGCATACCAGGAATTCTTCTGGTAACTGCATTTACCATACCAGGTGCTGTCATCGCAATGTTCTTTTGGACTTATTTTGGGGCGAAAATTCAATCGAAGTTTGAGCATAAGAAATTTGTTCGAAATTCCTTCACGCTGCTCGGATTCTTACTCATCACCACTGGATTTGCACTCTCATTCAAAGCCTGAATCTAACGCCTGCTTTGACCACGATTGGATAATGATTCCCTCTGCTGATTGAAGGTGTTCTGCAACAGTGCCTTGTCGAATGCCGAGCTTATCTGCGATATCCCTCTGAGTACATTTCCTTGGTGTCGAGTAATATCCGAGTTCAACAGCGGTATTCATGACTTCATGACGGCGTTTTGGAAGTTTAGGTGCGCTAATCCAATCTGCTGCAACCGTTTTACTGATGCGCATTTTAAGTGAATCGGGAATAATCTCCTGCAACTTATCTCGAGCCTCTTTCAAAGCCTGGGGGGTTCCTTGGACTGTCATAAACAACCCTTGACTTCGAGTAAGGCTCGTGGGCATCGTTAACCAACAGTTCTCAACTCCTTGCACCATTGCCATAATTGGTCCAACAACACGAGCAACCATGGAGGCGTGATTTTGGAATTGGAGAATGATATTTTCGATTTGGAAACTCAACTCAAGATTTAATCCCTTTTCAAAAATGTTCTCATCTTCGTAATGTACCAAGCAAACATATGTTGCTGGAAATTGAGATGTATCAACAGATGAGATGACTTCCACCTTGGTAAAATGCTCTAATATCGAGATTCCAGGAAGGTGAGTGGCCTGTTCCGTCTTTACTTGAACCTGAAAAAACCGTAGGCCGTCGTTGCTACTCATTCCAATCATGAAAGGGTGATGAGGGTGGTATTTCAAGGTTCACCTAATCAATATAGTATGACTTGGCTAAACCGCTAAGTTTCTAAAGGGGTGTAACTGGGGATGGGACGGGGACAATGAGTACAGTTCAGGAGTATTTGGACCAAATCGAAAGCTTAGGAACTCTTGCTAAGGTGGGAATTTGCTTCGCTCTTCTTGGCGTGGTATTGCTTTCGTGTAAGTATTTCGTTCTCCGTCCTTTTGGAAATCTCGTGACCCGCTCGAAGGCAAAATGGGATGATGCACTCCTTGCACCACTTTCCAACAGGCTGTACTTTTTCGTCACGGTTGCGGGAACTCAACTGTCACTTTTGTGGGTTCTTGAAGAAAATACGGAGTTTAATGAATCTCTTTTTCCTCTGTTCAGCGTAATTTATATTCTCACTACCACATCGATCCTCAGTACTGGAATCAAGCATTTGCTGCCTGTTATACTTGGACGTTTCTCGGCAAAATCAAGTGTTACTGTTTCGGGAGGAAATCCTCTAATTGTTTTCCTTCTTCGAGGCGTGACTTACTTTGTAGGACTGAATTTAGCACTCAGTGAGTTGGATATTGAACTCTTAGGATTGTTTGCATCCTTAGCCGTCTTTTCGCTTATTATTGGTTTGGCAGTTCAGCAAACATTAGGAAACATTGTCAATTCGTTCATGCTTGCAGTTGACCGACCTTTTGAAGTTGGAGACAGAATAGAAGTTGATGGAATGGTCGGAACAGTAATTTCGATGGGAATTTTATCGACCAAAGTCCTTGACCGTGATGAAAAGTTGGTTGTTATTCCGAACAACACCCTCATTTCCTCGACCTTGATTAACCACGCACGAGGCGGTGGAGATGGAATAGCCCGCAGAATTTCGGTCGTCGTCGATATTGGTGTTGATTACAGAGAAAGTATTGATCACGTGAAGGTCATAATGCTTGGACTTGCACGTGATTGTCCTTACACGATTGATGCTCCAGAACCCCGTGTTTTGCTTGTCGAACTTGGCGACTTTGCCAAAGTTCTGAGATTGTACACTTGGGTTGCTGACTACAGCGATGAGTGGGTCACTCGAGATTGGTTGTTGAAGTCATTGGATGAGCGATTCGAGAAGGAACACATCCGAATTCCATTCCCAACCAGTGTTGAACTTGCTGGTGATGAAGATGAAATGCTTTCCCAACAGATTGAATCGAAGGAATCCAAACAACGGGCTGCTAAGCGTCAGATGTCTCGTGAAGACCGTGACTTGCGAAAGCAGCGTGACGAAGCCCGTGAAGAGTTGGAAGACATTCAAGAAAGGCTGCGTGATACGAGCTTGACGAAGGAAGAACGTGCTGATTTCGACAACCGTGCTATGGAGTTGTCAAAGACACTAACTATGTTCGACACAGATGATGACTGATTTCGTCAGTTTTTCGATGGATTGAACCCTTTCATCTAATTAGGGGGGGTGCCTGACTTTTGCCCTTTTTTTTGAGTAAAAAAAACGCTATACTGCATGACATTTGAGTACAGATGCTCGTGCCGGGATTCGAACCCGGGTCGGCGGGATGAAAACCCACTATGATGGACCTGGCTACACCACACGAGCGACAGTCGCTCCACCGACCACCCCTTGATAATGATTCGCACTTGCTTGAACGGTGATGTGGTGGATGCTTCCTTTCATGTCACGTTTCAGTTTCCAAAACCTCGATGTTTGACCACCAGCGCCAAAGATACCACACTGGAATCGCGCTGACGATCATAACAACTGCGAGTAATATTTCATTTTCAAGGAACCAATTGATAGCATCAATTGCTGCATTACCATAAATTCCAATGAGCACTGCTTCAAGTCCAAATCGCAATCCTCGACCAAGAAGTCCAGCGAGTAGGAACGGTTTTTTCTCCATTTCACCCATTCCTGCAACCCATCCAAACACTTTGTATGGAATTGGAGAAAAAGCTGCAATAAATATTCCAAGCGTGCCGTATTTTACGGTAAGAGCCTCAATTTTATCTAGATGCGATTGTTTAGAGAACTTTCCAATGAATCCCCGACCCCATCGTTTACCAATCCAATAGCCCACAATTGACCCAGCAACCGATGAGAGAGTGACTGTGAGCCAAAGCCAAATCACGAGAGGAACATTTCCAATCGAATCTGCCAACATAGGGATGTACAGCAAGTCTGGGGGGATCGGTTGTACGATCGATTCGGTAAACGACAAGACCGCCAGGCTGGCTGGACCAAAAATGTCGAAGAAGTCGATAATTGACTGCTTCCACGACATGAAGTTGGCTTCATTCTCCTACCAATTAAGGTGTGGGTGTCCGGTGACTTCAAGGAGGGCATTCTTCAGTACATTGAATCATGCGAGTGCTTGATACTGCTGCCCTTTTGCACTGGCCAGTGTCAAAGTTGACTGGAAACGTGTGTGCTGTGAGTCAGCAATACGAACTTGAACGCGTGAGCCCCCAACGTTGGATGTTGGTGCAGGCTCTCGATATCGATTGGAAAGAAGTCACAACAGAATGGTTGAACCTTGCTCGTAGTTGTGCGGCGAAAAGTGGCGATTTACCTCGCCTTTCCGATGTTGATTTGGATGTACTCGGTTTATCTCTTGGCCTACAGATTCCGCTTGTAACCGATGATTATCGATTGCAGAACGCAATGAAATTTTCTGGACATACCTCCACCTCGGTTGATACTGAGGGTGCAAAAGAGGTATGGACTTGGGTCCGTATGTGCACTGGATGTAGGCATACGACCGAAGTTCCCGAGGATGTAGGAAGGTCAAAGACGGGAGAGGTTGGTCATTGTGAACGGTGTGGTTCTCCTCTTCAATTGAAGAGAAAACGCTGATTATTCTTCGCTAGAATTCTCCATTGCTTCAAGTGCAGCAGTTTTCCTTTCAAGTTCATCGATTTCCATTCCAGAGGGATCGATTCCAACAGCTCGAGCACGTTCATTGAGGCGTTGAGCAGGGGTGCGACCACCGGCTTCGAGGTCGGTAATCGTACGAGATGTATCGGCTAATCCCTTCTGAAATTCACCTTTGGAGCGACCAAGTGCATTGGCCATTTTTGGAAGTCTTTCAGCACCAAACAAGATAAAAAACAGGCCAACAAGTATTGTTAATTCAAGTGGTCCTAAGCCGCCAATCATACTTCTTCCTCGCTCTATCGAATAGGTGGATAGTGTTGAAGTCTTCGGCCAAAAACGATGTTTTTGTGCTAACCACCCGACACGGGAGGTAACAGGGCAACTTCGTCTCCATTTTTCAACGCAGTTCTTGTCGTGCATTGAACGCCGTTTACAGCAAAAACAAGTTGTTCTTCCTGCCAATTGACAAGGTTGAGTTGTTGAATCAGTTTACCGACGGTAGCAGGTTGAGTTATTGATGTGGTTTGGGTTTTCCAACCGAGCGTTTCTGCTAATGGACCGAACGTGAGTACATGTACAGCGATATTCGATTCGTCGTTCATGTTGATGCTTTGAAGCGGTAGTTTATCAACGCACTCGGTTGTCCTCAAGGCATGGGACCGGTAATGAAAGCCACAAGTTTATGGAAAATTTACCCATCTGGTGAATCATCCATCCAAGCTGTACGAGGGGTCGATGTTCAAGTCGAAGTTGGTGAAATGGTCGCCATCATGGGTCCCTCTGGGTGTGGGAAAACCACACTTTTGAATATTTTATCCGGAATAGACGAACCAAATTCAGGCGTAGTAATGGTGAAAGGTAAACCATTGTTCGGGATTTCTGATAACGAACGAACCCAGATGCGAGCAGAAAATCTAGGATTCATTTTTCAAGATTTTAATCTCTTACCGGTTCTTTCAGCGGTTGAAAATGTGGAACTGCCCTTGCTTTTACTTGGAAGTTCAGCATCCGAAGCACGTTCAGGTGCGCTTGAGGCTTTGAAATCGGTTGGGCTTGGTGACCGCTCTGATCACCTGCCTTCTGAATTATCCGGAGGCCAGCAGCAGAGGGTTGCCGTTGCTCGAGCCTTGGTCCACAATCCCGCAGTGATTCTTTGCGATGAACCCACTGGAAACCTCGATTCCTCAACATCCGACGAAATTCTTGAACTGCTTCTTGTTCTTAACCGAGAACGAGATACAACGTTCCTTATTGTGACACATGACTCTAAAATTGCTCAGCGTTGTTCACGAACTCTGCATATGTCTGACGGTTCAATCATCGATGATGTACGTCATACGGAGGAGGAATAGCCCTGTTTTTCCAACTCGTTCTACTTGTGATTGTTATCGCACTGCTGTGCGGTGTTTCAACCATAGGTATTGGACGTTGGAAACAGTTAGGAATGCTGAAGATTCTGTTGTTGGTCTTCGGACCCGCTGCTGATGGCGTGATTATGTACTATTTTCTTGATTGGATTTCTGTATCTGGAATCACTCTTTGGGCAGGGGCTCTTGCTTTTGGAATTATCAGCCACATACTCCTCCAACCTCTCTTCGTACCTCAGCGTTTAGTGGTTTGGAGATTAGCAACACAAAACATTGTGCGCAGGAAGCGTCAGTCCGCCCTTCTCATGGCAGGATTAGTCGTCGCATCTGCCATCATCACTTCATCGATGGTAGTCGGCGATTCCCTCGATGCTACCGTACGTCAAGAAGTGGAAGGTTCATGGGGTGAAACCGATCTTACTGTTTCCGGATTTGATTTATCAATCGGTGAGCGAGTCGCCATATCTGAATACATTGCGAATCAAATGTGGGAAGGGATTCAGAACGAATCCTCATTACGTTCAGTTGTGGACGCTCAACAGCAAGGATTGGTATCCTCAGCAAGTGTTTCTGGGCAAGAATCATCGCTTACCGGAGTGACTTGGATGGCAATGAACAGTTCAATTGACAGCATTGCTCACTGGCCAGTAATCGGTTCACAATCCGACGGAATTCGTTACAATGACATCCGAGAAGCGAATCAGTTTTCTAACACAACTTATGTGGCGATTAATCGAATACTTGCTGATGAATTGAATTTAGTTGCAGGAGATGTGTTTGAATTTGGTTGGTATGTGACCAATGAATCGAAACGTCAACGCATTGATTCCAATGCAACAGTACTGTCTGTCGTGTCCAACATCGGACAGGGAGCATCAGCAGGAACCCAGTCGCCTGCTTTGTTTACCGATTTACAAACAGCGCAGTCATTGCAAAGACTTGAGGGGCGCGTCAACACAATCTACTACGCAGTCGATGATTCTCACGATGATGCTTCACATATTGCACCGATTATCGAAGATTTGGAGTTGCTGCTGGATGATTCTATTTTGGCTGGAGACGTAGGGTTGGAACTTGATACTGATTCGAATTCCAATTCACTAACATTGTCGTCTACAACAGGACTTGGTCGGTTGAACGGAGAACTTGTTCGTGGGTTAAGGGATAATTTGACATCCCTTGCTCCAGGCGCTAGTATGCTTGAAATTCTGCAAGTCCCGATGGTCGAAATTGAACACAATGATCAACAGATTGTTACACTTGCATCTTCTGAAATAACAGAACTTTGGCCCGGCAAGCGCGGACTATGGCATTATTCTCCGAGTGGATTTGGTTTTCAAATTGAGGGTGATGGTGATGCATGGGTTTGGCGAATTGAAGATGGAGGAATTGCAAACGACTTCACCCTTGATGCTTCAAAAGAGTACGGAATTATTGGCACTGACAATGGTTTAGTCGTCGGATATGAAGGTGAATTAGAAGAGGAGGAATGGTCTTCATTCCACTCATTAGGAGATGTTCTTTCTGTAGCATCACACCAAGAAAGTTGGTACGCACTCGAGTATGAAGAGCCTACAATGCGACTTCACACATTCTCACTTGACTTGTCCGAACATGAAACCTTCGTCCTCGACCTCAATTTACCGACGACCATACTTTCTGCTGACCTTTCTGTAGCAAACGATACGTTGTATTTGCAGATTGAAGGACTCCTTTCAAGTACACTGTTTTCATCACCGCTTCACCAAGTAGATTTCACTTCAGTTCAAAACCTCGAGCAAATCCCGCATACCTCTCAACATATCGCTTCCATCCCTCTCCACCCTTCATGTAACGGAATCGCTTCAATCTCTTTGTTTTCTGAGCCACAACATTGGTGCACAACTGAAGAAGGACTTCTTCGTTGGAATGAAGCCGAACAAGTCGTATCTCTTCGAATACCAATTGTGTCAACTGCAGGTGGTTTCGGTGTCCTTCCACAATTGTTTCTCTCTTTTGGTGGTAACGAATCGGATACCTTGCTGGAGGATGGAGAAGTATTGTTCAGTGAGCGGCTTCAGGAATTTAATTTCTCGATTAATGAAAGCGAAATATGGGTTAAAGGGCTTATTCCATACGCGTTTGGAGACAATACTGCTCACCGTTTAATCTATGGCGGGGAGTATGTTGATCTTGATGGTTTTGAATCCCTTTCAGAACTTGATTCGGTCGTTCTTGGCTTGGTTTCTCTCAACGATGCAGAGATTCTTTCTTCAGCTGGAAAAGATGAGCGCTCAATCCTTCTTTTTACTCTTAATCAGTCGGATGAATCTTCTCTTCAAACAATAAGCGAGTGGTTAGATGAACATTCCAATGCTTCAGATGCAAGTTTGAGCATTCGAGCAGTTAAAGTCGAAGCAGCTGCACTGGCAGAGGAGTCCTCTGGCGTGCTTGCAGCCATGTTTCTGGTGTTTGGAACATTCACCATTGTTGCGGGAATTCTTCTTGTCTTGACGATTGTCATCATGCTCGCAGAATCTCGTCGCTCGGAGTTAGGAACAATGCGTGCGTTGGGTGTGACGCAAGCGGATGCTCGGGCACTTGCTGTACAATAAGGAATTGTACTTTCAGCATTAGCCAGTACAATTGGAGCGGTCGTTGGACTGATATTAGCATGGTTCATCAGCATAGGATTTGAAAACATGTTCGCATCTGTGGGCTCAAACCAATTTACCTTCGGTTGGGAGTGGAATTCACTCTTTTCGGGGGCAGTATGGGGCTTTTTGTTGGCGATTGCCACCGTTTGGTTTTCAGCGCTTTGGACTTCTCGAATGAATATCTTAATCGCGCTTAAAGGTGGCCGAGTCCCCCGCTCCGAAGGAATTCCAATGCTCCTCGTTTTGCTTCAAATTTGTTCATTAGGTGCAGGAATTCTTACCCTAGGATTGCTGCTCATTTTTGGATTCTCATCATCGGTTTCGTATTTCTTATGGATGGTGACGGGTGTGGCATTTGTGTTCTTCAGTGTTCCGTTAGTAACCTGGGAGCTTCCACTTTCTCTTCGAGGCCGAAGCCGATTTTGGAAGCAACTTTGGCGACATTCAAACAGAAACACTCTCGCTACAATCGGATTCAGTCTTCTAATTTGGACGGTTGGACTCTCCTCAATAGATCCTGTGCGAGCTGCCATGGAGCCAGATGAACTATCGTTCATCGTGTTGGGTCTTGTCGATGTTTTAGCGGGGGTACTTCTCCTTACCAGTGCAGCACCTTTGGTTGTTTCTCGCTTGGGTAAATCCAAGATATTAACTCAAAAGTGGGGGCCAGTTCTTCCGGTATCGCTGGCTTATCCACTTTCCACTCCTGTTCGCACTGCAGTCGTGATGGGAATGTTTTCAATCACCGTATTTTCAGTGATTGTGTTGGGCGGCTATGCCGAACAATTCGACAACTACACCAGTTCATTTGTCGAAGAGGCAGAGGGTGATTATGAACTTCTCTTGACCGGTTCACGTTCAAGCCCCATCGTTCTATCATCGAATGTATCAGATTGGAACCTTTCCGAAGAAATGGCAGGTCAAATTGACTCGATAGCGCATATACATCGTGGTGAAGTATTCTTGGAGGATGCAGGTGGTGAGCGTATGCCCTACGTCTTGAGAGGCTTTGATGAGAATTTTTCATCGCATGGGGGGTTGCCGTTGTACACTTGGGATTCGGCACTGGGGGATGAAGAAAAAGAGGTATGGGCCACAATAGCTTCACGCGATGATTTGGTAATTCTCGATGCTTCGTTTGGCTTGGAATCCATTGCTGATGGAAGTGGAATTTCAATGCTGAGTTTTTCAATTGGAGATTCGATTTCGCTAATTGATATTTCCAATCCAGGAAATACCCGAAATGTGCAAGTTGCAGGGTTCCTCGAGCAATCTTCTTATCTCTTCTCGGCTGGGGTTTGGATGAATGAAGATGCCGTCATTGAACAGTTTGACGGCAGACTCACGAGAATGTATGTGAGCATATCTGAGGATGCAGTTCCTTCGCAGTCATTTGAGGATGAACAAATCATTGATTTTTCTCCAACGGGAAAAAGCCGAGATGTCCGCCTTGCTGCGGCTCAACTTGAATCAGAGCTGACTCCAACATTGAACGCCAAAGGCGTCCAGGTTTCAGTCATTTCTGATGAAGTAATGCTCATCCAGTCTCTCGTATTGGCTCTTTTGGGTATTTTTGAAGGATATTTGGCGCTCGGGCTTATTGTTGGAATTGCTGGCATCGGCGTTGTCACTGTACGTTCGGTATCTGAACGGAGTAAATCGATTGGTATTTTGCGAGCTTTGGGTTACAGAAAAAGCATGGTGTTTCTCTCCTTTTTTATCGAAGTCTCATGGGTAAGTGTTCTTGGTATGATCAACGGAATACTTGTTGCCGTAGGCTTCCATCGCGTTTTGTATACCTCTTTTTGGAAAGACCAAGGAGCGTCGTTTACTATGCCCGTACAGTCGATGATGTATGTGTTCATTGGAGGTTGGCTGCTTGTTCTTCTTGCCACGTATGCTCCAATTCGGCGTGCTGCTAGCATCCCTGCATCGGCGGCATTGCGTCAGAATTGATTGTAATCTTATCATTCATAGAATAGATTTTGAAGTGTTTTCATTTTGTAGAAATGTTATTTTTACAAATCGGATACTCCAATATCGGGCGATTCGGGGTACTGGGCTGATGTTTCTAATTACAACGAAGCGTTCATTTAAAATCAAATCCGTTATTTTCACTCCTATAGTATAAATACGACGCTTTTCGTGGGAGGTATTACCGAACCATCGGAGGTATAGATATGCGAAAAATAACCCCTATGATTCTCGTCGCGTTGATGCTTGTGAGCGTACTCTCAAGTTTTGACTTCGCCGAGTTAGAAGAAACCGAAGTAATCGAAGATGCAGGCGCCCGTGCTGGTGCAGATGCTGAAGTGATTGCTATCACCAGCCCGAAAGAAACAACCTGCAATCAGCAGAGCTGCCGTAATGAAATAAAGGTCGGAGAAGAAACAACATTCTCCGCATACATTCAAAATGCCGGCGATGCAGATATCACTGAGATGGGTTATACCGTCACAGTTTATCTTTCTGATGATTCTGGTAATCCTGGAATGATTGCAAAAGATGCCTCTGGTAATGACCTCCAGTGGTCCAACGAACAAGTTATTTGTGCAAACGCAAACTTCTGCGCTTTCACATCTCTTGCAGCTGGAGCAACCCTAGACAACGGTAAGCATGACATGCAAACTGGTCGTACCGCAACATCAGCTGGCAACGACTTCACCTGGATTCCAGACCGTGGTCAATATGTTGTTCAATTCCTTATCGATTCTCCTGATGATGTCGATGTCGGAAATGACGCTCAAGAAGTTTATGTCTCTGTCGTTGACTGGTATGACATCGAACTCGATCTCGCTTGGGACTCCGGAGTTGAAATTGAAACTGGAACCGGTGTGAAACAGTGGTCATTGACTCTTACCACGAACGCTTCCGATAACTTTGACCCTCGCAATGTTTCCGTTGAAATCCGAACGACCGGAGATGTTCTTGAAGCACAAACTTCTGATGGCGTACAACTCCTAACGTCTCAACCCAACCTCTTCAATGCAGGAACTCCAACTGTTGTCGACGTTTTTGAAAATACATCTGATGTAAACGCTACTGCACAGACAGACACACGCAATGTTTTGTCGACATGGACACTGAACGGTTCTATGGAAATCCAGTCCTCATCTACTTCGAACCAAGTCTTCTACGGTCTTGTTGCAAGCATCAAGGAATATACCATGTACGGTCAATTTGTTTCTTGTGAAGTTCTCCTAGCGGACAACACCACCTCCCAAAATTTCTGTGAAGAAATACAGACCACTGATGCGTATGCATCCACCGACGAAGATGAAATTGATGGCTCTGCACAAGTATTCAACGACATACGAGTAAGCGCAATCACTGTTGCTCAAGGATACAACTCAGATGGTACCGGTTTCGCAAGCAATACAGTTGATGAAAATTACGATGGTGAATTGAACGTCGGAGCAACATATGTGCAAGCACAAGTTGAACACCGTGGAAGTGACCCTATGGAAGTTTATGATTGGAATGTAAGTATCACCGTCACTGCTCCTGATTCGACTGTTACACAAATTGACAACATCACAAGCTGTGATGCTGAAGATTCAATCTACACGGTCTACGCTCCACTCGGTAGTGGTGTTTCCGGTGACGACCCGCCGCTGCAAGGAGAAATCTTTGGATTCGCATGCGCAATGGTTGACTTGGACCTCGAGGGTGATTATACCTTCCAAGCCACAATTCATCCAATCAAGATGACTGATGATAAGCCGTCCAACAACGAGCGCTCTATTTCGTACTTTGTTCGTAACAATGCTCCAATCATCACTTCACTCGATTTGTTGAATGAAGGAGACCTTTACATCAACATGCCTGAGCCTATTTCGCTCTCAGCGGATGTCTTTGATGTCGACGACCCAACCTCTGAATCTATTGAAATGGAATGGGTTCACAACGGTGAGGCTCTTCCGGGTTGCCAACGTGCAGTTCAACAGTATATCTGTGAAGTTCTTGTTCTTGAGGAATACGTAACAAACTTCGCTGTGACGCTCAAGGCTTACGATGCCCACGGCGGCGAATCGTCCAAAGAGATCATTATGCAAGTTTGGAATGACGGTACTTCAAATGTCGAAACAGCTTCGAACATCACTATGAATTACCAATTGTACTTCTGGGGTTCAACTCCTTTCAGTATGACTGTCACTGACGGCGATGCAATGACTGGGCAAGAATTGCCAGGTTACACTGGTAACTACGATTCAGTAGCAGTGCTGGATTATGCACCTTCTACTACTTATCAAGCGAGCGATGTTCTCTCTCAATCGATGTCCGTTCAATTTGCAAAGAGTACAGGTGCAACATCACTTTGGTACACAAATGGAAATGTTTGGCAACTCCTCTCAAATTCAGCAACTGATGTTGATGCAACCACCAGTGAGTTCAGTTACTCTTTCCCAACAAACACTCCAGTATTGGCGAATGGTAAGCTGGTATTGATTGGCGCTGCACTTGATGTTGCAGCAGCACCTTCTGCTAGTATCACCGGATTCAGTGCTTCTGCTGCCAAAGGTGGAGCTATTATCGTTAACTGGGACATTGCTGGAACAATGCTTGACGGAGACACTGTCGATGTGAGTATTTGTGAGACAGTAAACTGTACATCTGCATACGAAACTGCATTCAATTCATCTGTACGCACGACCACCTACTCTGGTCAAAACACAGTTCATGGAGTTGAATACACAATCACTGTTGCAGTATGTAACGAAGCTGGTTGCAGTACTCCTGTTGGAACCGGAACCGTCGTTGCAGACAGCGCTGTTGATGGAGGTGCAAGTGCTACTGGACTCACCATTGCAGCAGTTCAAAACACTTGGACAGTCTCATGGACTGCAGATGGCTCGCAAGACGATGTTGCTTCGTGGCGTGTATGTTACCAACGTGGTAGTTTCACCGCAGCAGAAATTGGTGAAACCACCTGTCTAGACGCACAAGGAACCACACTCGATGTCGACATCTCGACTTGGCAGGCAGGTACTTTCACGTACCACTTTACTGCAGTTCCTGTGGATGCTCTGGGTAACTCAATCGCTGCTGGTTCTATGAACAGCATCGACTACCAGCGAGATGCAGATAACACCAATGTTGATGATGGTTCCACTGTCCTTGAAGACGATGTTCAATCGGGTGTCCCGACCTGGACATGGGGCGTTATTGGCGGTGTTGTTGTCGTAGCATTCATTGTTGGCGCTTTCATCCTCTCCCGTGGCGGAGATGGTGATGAAGGTAAGGATTGGGATTACTGATCTCAAAACCTGACTTTAGCAAATCATTCCTTTAAGGAATTGCCGCTGAGGGGGTCGTTTCGACGGCCCCTTCAGCTCCCTCTCCAACTTTTTTATACTGGATAAATTCCTCGGTTTTTGATTGCCGAGGATCGCTTTTTCCGATTCGAAATCTCGCATATTTTGAAGAGCAATTTTTCAATGTTACTTTTTACAAATAGTATGCACCACTCTTGTCGAATTTGGCTCGCAGCATCTTGATTGTGATATCGGCTCTACGGCCGAATCTCAAACCTATTGCACCCCAAGTCCTATAAGGGGAACAAGGCGTGGGATGCTTTGCATACAATCCGTATGGGTGAATGACATGTTGGGAATAAAGAATACCAAGAAAACATCTGTCTTGAACGGAATTGGCATTGCGCTGTTGTTGTGCGCTCTGATGACCCTTATGCCTATGGCTGGGTTCGTCTCGAACGACGTCGAAAATGTAGACCTTGTAGCTACTAACGACACAACTGAGGGAGAATTCCCTGCATTGCCAGATTCGAAAGAGGCTTTGACTGAAAATGAATACGAACCATCCGATGAATTAATCGGCATGAGAGACCAAACGACAAAAACATACGTCTTAGAAGACGGGAAATACGCGCAGTTAACGCACCAAACTCCTGTCCACTACATGGCGGACAGTGGAGAATGGACTGACATCAATACGAATGTCATTGCAACTCCGAATGGTTGGGAAGTTACTGAAAACACATTCAGTTCCTACTTCGCACCTGAAGTCGCGCAAGGTGTCTCGGTTCAAGTGAACGAATTTGTGGACCCCATCCACATGGGTATTGACCCAATGGTCGTTACATTTGACGAATCAGGGACTCACCCTAGCCAATACCTGACTGCACCATCCAACGATGAAATTGCAGTTGGAGGTAACATGATTCGGTATCCTGTCTCGGAAGGATTCGCTCTTGATTATACTGTTGAATCGTACCAAATCAAGCAAAACCTCATCGTAAGTGAGCGACCTGTTTTGGACGAATCACAAGCATGGTTTGGATTCACAGAACGAATGATTCTCCCTGAAGGATATGCGCTATTCCTTGGCGATGAGATGATTGGCGAAGATGTAGTTATGACTCAAGAGAGCATCGACATTCGAAACATTGCATCTGGTGATCTTCTCGCAGAAATGCCAGTGCCAATTGTTATTGAAATGGACTCTGAATCTGATGAACCACCTTACATCGCAACCTTCATTATCCAAGTTTTTGATGATCAAATCATCATCTCAACAGTCGTTGAATCAGAATGGATTATGTCGGAAGACCGAGTTTTCCCACTCGCAATCGACCCAACGATCAAGGTGAACAGAAACTACACCGGAAGTGGATACTGTTACAAGTATTACAACCGATGTTACAGAAGTGACTATGGAGTTACTCGCAACGGTCGAAGCAACACAAAAGAATATTTTGCTTTCAACCGATTCACTTACTCCTCATCGAACTCAATGCCAAATGGTGCATCTGTTGATTCAATCTCATTCCACCAATACCACAACTATCGTAGTGGTGCGACAACAGCAAACAGCGTCGCTGTCACAGTTCTTGAATCGTGTGGTAATGCACAAACCTACCGAAGTTGGACAATGCCGTCTGGCAGCTGTAGTGGTGCTCTAAGCCCTTCAAGATACAGTTTCACGAGCACTCAGTACAACACCAACAATGCTCGATGGTTGATTAACTCACTTTGGAACAGTGCTCAATTTGACACTATTACACCTGGTACTGGCTGGAAGGTCGCATCAGTATGTAACACTGCTACCAGTTGTTCCAGCAGCGCAGCTGCAACAAAGATTCTTTCTGCCCAATCCGGTGCATCTTCTGTTGGAATTGGATATAAGGTTCCCGGAAGCCCAGGATACTTGAATCTGCAAGGATACAACCGTGGCACCTTGACTGCTTACATCAACATCGTTTACAGCGGAGGAACAGACACAGATGCTCCAACTTCAGGATTTGTTCCGTACACTGGAGTCACATCTTATGTTGAAGGTTCGAGGACATTCTTTACCTCGCTCTCAGACATGTCGGGCGTCGATACAACCGCAGCTAACAAACCTACACTCAACTACGCGTTGAACAATGGATCATTCACCAGTGTAGGTGCGACAAGCATCGGTACCTGTACCTCGTCAACCTCGACCTGTCGATTCAAGGCTGTAATTCCTTCAGTCTCTGCAGGAGACTATGTCGAGTATTACTGGAAGTATCAAGACCTAAGCGCTACGCCAAATGTCGGATACGATCCAGCACTCACTGGAGCACAAAATACTCCTACTCCGTACTACTTCGCAGTCGAAGATGAATCTGATGCTGGAATCGATAAGAAACTTACCATATTGACAACAGATGTCTATGCTGGAGGTTCTCGAACCCCGCCATCGACCGGATACTTTGACCGCCAATTTACCCACTTCAACATCAGCAACGAATATTACTTCGAATTTGATGTCTCGAACTGTGGTTCCGGTTCAAGCGGTTGCTTCTACACGAGCAACTACTACCGATACGGTAACTGGGTCATGCAACATGCAACAGGCGCAGGAACTGGATACAACGGAATGGGCTCAACAAACCAACGTCAGCATTTGGAAAGAATGCATTACAGTGACGGAGGATACCTAACCATTAGTGCTACCAATGGCCCTGGAATGAATCTACTGTACCACTACGATACAGGTAAGAAGGAATTCGCAATGGTTGGAATTGGCTCAGCGCCAACTCTTGACGCTCCGCTCACCGGCGGTAAAGCACTGCGAAGTGGTTACCAAGGTACATATTACTCCAACTGGATTCTTGACTTCGGTTCCGGAGCCAACGCTGTCGACTACGGCGGTATGATGGGTGAGTTCGGATTTGGTAACGTTTCCACTAGCAACACTGACGCTAACAGATTGTGCGTCGGCTCGAGTGGTTTCACATACTTCTGGCGCAGCCCATATTCCTCGAGAAACTCATGCTCAGCATATTACAACTACGTCACCAGCTATTCCGGTACTACAACTTATGTTTGGTCAGGATGGGCTCATGGAGTCAGCTATTACGGTCGAGCCAGCAGTTCGACTACAGTCACATATGCAACCGCATATGTCAAGCCAATGCCCGATACCTCTGGACCGGTAATTGATCACCTGGACTTAGGAGATTCTTACAGTAAGACTCGAATAGTATCTGCAGTCATTTCAGATGCTGGTGAACCAGCAAGCGGTCTGAATGTGAGTACTACAGCAGGCGTCGGTCCAACAATGTACTACAGAATCACTCCTGACGGCGGAACTGTAGGCGCTTGGAACGCAACTGTGATGACACAACAAGCAGGTAAGACAAGAGCACAATGTATTCTTGCAGAATGTACTTGGAGTGCAGACATTGAAGATTTGGAAAAGAACGACCAAATTGAATATTATATCACTGCCCAAGACGTTTCCACAGTATCGAGTGGTGTAAACAGCGCATCGATTTCCAATGTTAACTTCACAGTTGGCGACCCAACAACAATGTTTATTGTTGAATGGAGAGACATGATGTACACAACTCAAGCATATACCTGTACTTACCAAGCAGTATTCTATGACGTGACAAACGAAATAGAGTTCCGCTATGATAATGCATGTAGGGGCTTCCGCGATGCTGCAACAGTCGGTTTCATGGATCAAACCAAAGCAAAGGGTCATACCATCCGACACTCGACGAGCTCGCAGAATTTGAATGGCGCAAACCCTCACACAAACAACTACAGAATCACAACATCTGCAACAGGTGACGGTTCATGGGAGGCATTCGACCGTGGAACGCTCCCATTGGTCAATGCTGATGTGAGTGGAATAATTGGTTCCTCGAGTGGACAACCGTATGGATATTATTGTTCCTCAACTTCGTTTACCAGATACGCAGCATGTGCTGATAACATTGCAATGCCAAATGGATTTAACTTTACCTACTTTGGAACTGATTACAGCTTTACTGATTCGAATGACAGAATTCACCTGTCTCGACACGGTAACATGCACTTCATCGACACTGGTTCGACATCCACTGTCCGAACAATGTCGACTTGGGGGTACAACATGCCTACACTACCAGGTCCTAACCCGGCTACCAATTTTGCTCGAGCAGGAATGATTGCTCCATATTGGTCTTACTACGGAACTTATTACTGCTACCAATCCCAAACTCAAGATTGTGGTGTCTACTACCGAACAATGCCGTTTGAAGGCAAGGGTACCGACATCTCATCAGACATTACCACAGACACTACTTGGGATATCACCGACAGTCCAATTCGAATCAACCCGGCAAACGATTACCTCTCAATCTCGGCTGATTTGACTATTGAACCTGGAACAGTGATTCAAGTTGCTCCTGGTAAGGGAATCTCCTTTGACGGTGCTTGTGATAAGATGACCGTGAATGGAAACTCGACTCACCATGTCCGATTCGAAGGACAGAACGGTGCTGATTGGAAAGGTATGGCTTTCACAGCGGCTTGTTCATCTGGAACAACCGACGATCGCCACGTATTCACTTATGTCGACTTCAAGAACACCTCTGATGCAGCAATTGCAGCAGGTTCTCGCCATGGTGCAAGCCCAGTTAGCAACTCAAATGTTGGTAACTTCACAATGGATCACGTGACATACGAAAACGTAGGTACTGCATTCAGCCACGGAAGTGGACGAGGAACCGTCGTTTCGATGAATGAGTTCCAAGTCAGTAGTGCAGACAATTCCTGTTTCGACTTTGCTCAAGATACGGATGCAACTCTGATTGAAGGAACCCTCACCAACTGTAACATGCTTGGTGGAGGTACTGCTGGTGCAATCGTCAACCTCGCAGGTTCGACAGCAGGTGCTCTACACCTCGAGAACGTTACAATCACGAATTCGTATGTGAACTTGATTAGTGTTGACTTTGCATCTGTAACAGTTTCGAACGTCACAGCAACTGCAACATCCACACAATCTGGAAACGTACTCAACCTTGATGGTGGTAACGGTGCTGAAGCCTACATTTACAACCTCGATGCTGAAGGATACACCTCAGCAGGAATCGATGCAACTGGCGTCATTAACTTGACAGATGTTGACTTGGGAGATGCATCTCTCGACCTCTATCCTGCTGGTAGTGCATCCTCTTCTGTTGCAAGTGCTTCTGGAGATAATGCAATCTTTGACAATGTTGACGCTGGAGATATGAAGATGCGAAACATCCAACCCGGATTGTTCAATGACGTCTCAGTTGGCGACTTCAAGATTACAGGTGACCCAGCCGTTGCTACTGATATGGTGAACTTCGTCGGACTTAATGCTGAAGAAGTCGTCATGGATGATGGTTGTGGATGGAATGCACGATTCGAATCGATGACTGCAGATTTGTTTGCATCGGTAGGATGTTCTGCTTCGAGAAGCCAGATCGTCATCGCTGATTCAACAATCGGCCACACCTCAACAACGCAATCAGTGTTTTACGCTTTGAACTCTGACATTACAATCGGAGAGACCGCAGTCACTTCAACCACTACATTGGGAACGAACAACATCTACTTGGCACAAGTGGACACGAACTCCAACATCCGCTTGGTAGAAGTTACTCAAAATGGTGATGCTTGTGCAGATTCTTCTGGTGCAACCGGAGATTGTGACGTCGATGTCGCTTCATCCTCATCCGAGATTTGGTACGGAGGTCTTGCATCAGTCCGAACCTACCGTGTCGCACTGGTTTCAGGAATTCCAACAAACATCTACAAAGGTGACCACACCGTTACTGCTGCAGTCGTTGACAGTTCTGAATTGTTTGAAGTAGGTGTTCATCTTACATCGACTGCAACTGCAACTCTTGGTAATGCAAGTGTTTGGGTCATTACCGGAAATGAAGATGATGGAGACACGTTCACAGACCACAATATCCGTGCATTCGGTTCTGCTGGTCAAAACGAAACATTGACTTCGTCTTCATGGTACCCAACAACTGGATTTACCATTGGAAGCACAATTGACTTGTTGCTGGAACCTGCACCAGTAGACTTTGACGCTGCCAACATGGATTGTGCTTGGCTCGATGCTTACAGAGATGCAGACACGAACGCACCACTACCAACCAACGGAACAACTGTTGATGGAAATACAATCTTTGAGTTTGACGGAACTCCAATCACAGTTTCTGCGGACCTCACACTGGATGGTTGTATGATTATCCTCAAAGGTTCAAACATGAAGGTGAAGAGTACGGCAACAAGCTCGCCCGTTATTACACTAACCAACAATGGTAAAATCTTGGTTTCCGTATCCAATGATAACGGTGCAGTTGGTGCAATTAGCGCCTTTTCTCCTGCCTATGGTTTGAACATCGACATCGTCAAAGGAACATTGGAACTAGATGGTGGTACACTTCGAGATGTTGCTCAAGACGCAACAACTGGCGCTGCGCTATTGGTCGGCACTGATGCGAACTTCATCATGTCGAACAACGCGCAAGTCTTCGGAGCAGCTGCATCATCTGATGCAATGGCTACCATCAAGATTAACGGTGGTTCTGTGAGTATCGCAGACTCTTCAATTATCAACAACGGTAAGACTGGAACGGCCTTGTGGATGCAAAACACTGTTGGCTCTGTATCGAACGTCATCGTAAAGAACGCTGCTGTTGGTATTCAATCCTACAACGGTGCACCTCAAGTTGACGGATTTACCGCAACTGACAACACTGTTGGACTCGACGTTTACGGTGGAATGTCCTTGCCGATCATTTACCGAAGTACTCTACTCAGCGGCCAATCTGCTGGATGGACTACTCACGCAGTAGACCTTTCTGGATTCTTGTCTGAAGACTACTTGCAAGTTGGAATGAACAGTATCTTTGGTGGCGGTAACGCACACCCAAGATACAACTATGGGTCAACAAAGTACTACATGATGACCGACCGAATGAACATTGAATTGACGGACGACCAAGGAAGCACATGGAACATTACTGACGGAAGCCACATTGGTTACTACCCGTACAGTGCAGCAGACCCACGTTCTGGCGATGGGGTTCACGCAACATATGCTCCTGGTGCAACCGGTGGTATCCCAAGTTGGGATTGTAACACTTATGGTTATCAGTATGGGCCAAACTATCAAAGTTGGCTCACTGGATATTATCGGAACATTAACTACCGCCTCACTGGCTCATATGGATCCTATCCAGGATATTACGAAGCTGCTACCGAACAGTTCGGATTCGATTGGGAAGAAATCAACAATGATTTGACACCACAAGGTGGATACGCTGCACGATACCCGTCTCTCGATTGGGGAGATTACTACAATTCCTACCATGCCAGATACAATGCTAACTTTTACCCACCTGAAGGATTCAAAGGTAGTTACAATATTTGTACGCACTACACATCCACTTACTACATGAATTCTGGACAAGGTGCACGACTGACAATGCCGACAATTGACTTGACTGCAACTAACATTACGAAAGTAACAATGTACATTGATGTACTCCACAACCGTGCTGACAATTTCCAAGACCGATTGGAAATTGTCGCCCGAGGTGGAAGCAACCCAGCAGATCTTGGCCAATATGTCCGAGAATCCGGAACTCCGAATTTCGATAACGGTGTCATAAACGGCGCTGATACTGGGGTCTCTGTTGGTGGAGCATTTGCAGCCGCTAACTTCGACGGTATCACAATCAACAATCCAACTGGTGCAGGATTTGAAATCTCTGGACAAGTTGCGTCAAACGCGAATGATATTACTGTTAACGGGGGTACATATGGTGTTCTTGTTGGCAATTTGGCTTCTGGAAGTATGGAACTCACCAATCTTGACATAGATGGAGCGACAACCGCAGGTGTGTACTATACCAAGGATTTGTCCGGTGATCTATCTGGAACTGTTACCAATGCAGGTTCTGCTTTCAAGTTCGGACAAAATACGGATGAGGATAGGGCCTTTAGTGACATGACAATATCTGGAAATACAATTGGTATTGACAATGATGGTTCGGGAGAC
>JASLVU010000080.1 GCA_030741225.1 Candidatus Poseidoniaceae archaeon
GACTGATATTGATAAAATTCTGAAGAACGGTGAGAAGAAGGATGCCAAGAACAGCCCAGAATGCAACCTGAAGGCCGATTCGGTTCAGATTCCTTGCTCGTTCCGCCGCCATTTCACTCACCTGCTAGAACACCGTTCAGACAAAGACGGGCTCACATCGGTTTAGAAGGTTGTCCAATCGTGTTGGCAAAATGCTCATCCGTGCATCATCAAATTTTCAGCAAAATAACTTGCCCAAATGAAGATACATCTGTTGAAGGAATGTACACATTTCCATCCTTTGAGGGATAAGAAACACGGCTTACATCCAAGTTGTTTCCAAAAGCAATGACGAGGTCAGAAATCTCTCCATTTGAAATGTCGATCACAAAGTCTACGAGTGTTCCAACTTCCTTTCCTTTCCGATCTTGAACGATACGTCCAAGCATTTCCTGACCGAAACTGGATTCCATGGACTTCGCCTTGTATTACCGACAACGCATAAAGGACTTGACCGTTTCCTTACTTACATCGTTTCCATGCCGAAACCGTAATCTCGGGTTCGCTTGATGTTGGAAAGCCCTGATGTCAAACGAGTTTCCATCTTTTGATAGTACGTCAGCATTTCAGCGGTAACTGTCGGTCGTACACGCTTTATAGCCTCTTCAAAATGGGTTTTCGTGACCTTCTTTTTGCCAGCACGCATACAGATGAGAGCAGCTTCACGGCAAACAGCTTCGATATCAGCTCCGGTAAACCCATCCAAGCCACCAATGATGTCTTTGAGAGAGAATTTGGATAGTGGCATACCTTCACTGTGAATTTTGAAGATTGCTTCTCGGGCTCCAGCATCCGGTGGCGGGACGTGAAGGACGCGTTCAAATCGTCCACTTCGAAGAAGAGCAGGGTCAATCATTTCTGGACGGTTTGTTGCTGCCACAATAATGACGCCGTCCAAAGACTCCACGCCGTCCATGCTCGCAAGCAATTGGTTGACAACTCGGTTACCAACATCACTACCCTCTGTACCCGATGAGGAACGCATACTCGCAATCGACTCGAATTCATCGAGGAAAATAATAGCGGGAGCAGACTGTTTTGCTTTCTTGAAAATTTCACGAATGGCACGCTCTGATTCACCGACCCATTTCGAAATCATTTCAGGACCCTTGATGCTGATGAAATTCGCTTGAGCTTCGTTAGCGATGGCTTTGGCTAGCAAGGTCTTACCAGTACCTGGTGCTCCAAAGAGAACAATTCCACGAGGTGGTTTAATTCCAAAGTGTTCGAACAATTCAGGTTTGGTAAGCGGCCATTCAACAGATTCTTTGAGCCTGTCTTTGACTTCATCCAATCCACCGACTTCATCCCATGTGACCTCGGGAATCTCGACATAGATTTCTCGCAGTGCAGATGGCTCGACATCCTTGATTGCCTCATGGAAATCCTTCATGCGGACTTCCATCTTTTCAAGTACTTCTGGAGGAATAGTTTCCTCCTCGAGATCGATTTCAGGCAGATATCGTCGGAGAGCCTTCATGGCAGCTTCACGAACCAGTGCGGCGAGGTCAGCTCCTACAAACCCGTAAGTATTGTCAAGGACCCAATTGATTTCAAAGTCATCGGAGATTGGCATTTGTCGAGTATGGACATCCATAATCTCGCTACGGCCTTCTCGGTCAGGAACGCCAATTTCGATTTCTCTGTCGAATCGACCAGGTCGGCGTAAAGCAGGGTCAATGGCGTCTCTACGGTTGGTAGCACCGATTACCACAACATTGTCTCGGCCTTGCATTCCGTCCATCAAGGTCAGCATTTGAGCGACCACACGTCGTTCGACTTCGCCACTGACATCTTCTCTCTTAGGGCAGATTGAATCAATTTCGTCGATAAAGACAATTGCGGGTGCATTGTCAGCAGCCTCATCAAAAATTTCACGCAGTTGTTTTTCTGATTCACCGTAATATTTTGAGATAATTTCAGGGCCGTTGATGCTCTTGAAATGAGCATTCACTTCGGTTGCAACAGCCTTTGCAATCATTGTTTTACCGGTTCCAGGTGGGCCATGAAGAAGAACGCCTTTTGGAGGGTCGATACCAAGTCTTCGAAACAGCTCTGGATGCTTAAGTGGCAACTCTATCATTTCACGAACCTTTTGCAACTGCTGTCCAATTCCACCCACATCTTCGTAAGTAATGCCTTCTGATTGACCGACATCAACATCGTCCACAGCTTCGTCTTTGATGACGATGTCAGTATCGTTGGTTACCTTGACGATGCCTTTAGGGGTGGTTTGAAGAACTGCAAAAGGTAATGCTTCGGCAAAGAGAGTCATTCCAGGTATGAATATTCGGTCGCCTTGGACAACGGGTCTCTTTGAGAGGCCTCTGCGAGCGAAACCTTCGATACCTGGTCCAAATTTGACTTTCTGCTTGTTCGCCATGACTGGTGAAAGTACCAATTTTGAGCATTCCTTCGCTACAACTTTGCTAACGGTGACTCGGTCTCCAAGGCTAACGCCGGCATTTTTGCGAATAATTCCGTCGACGCGCACGATTTCCATCTTTGCATCTTCAGGTCTGCTTCTCCAGTAGATGGCAGCAGTTGAGCGCTTTTCACCCTTGATTTCAACGATATCACCGGGTTTGAGACCGAGATCATTTTCTCCCGAAATACGAGCTCTTCCGTGACCGACATCGGACGGAATTGCTTTCGATACACGCAACGACATACTCTTCTCATCTTTTGCCATAACTTCACTTCGCTTGGTGAATCGTCGAGCCTATTTAATCGTCGGCTGGACGCCTCTCCTTCTTTTGTTCAAGCCGGCCCCCTTTTAACCTTAAGTCGACTTTTTTTGGTGGGCATCGAGAATTTTTTCTTCAAAAAGTCTCCATCACTTTGAAATGGGGCGTTTCATTGGGTGTGCCATGGTTCACGTTCTTGAAACAGGTCTCGAATTCTTAGCATCAGATAATCCAAACGGCAAACCCGCTGTTAAAGGCTTCAATATCATCAACGGACAGTTGACTCTTGCTAGCGATGGCGCAACCTTTGCTTCAATAAATCCCGCGATTCTTAACGATACGCTTGGAGAATTTCCGCTTTCAACCAAAGCCGATGTCAATGCAGCTTTGGATGCAGCTCACGCTGCTTTCCCAGGTTGGGCCGCAACTCCAGCACCAACCCGTGGACAAATCATTGGCAACATGGGTCGTTTGCTCATGGAACACAAGGATGCAATCGTCGCTCTTGAAACCCGAGAAATCGGAAAAACACTCAAAGAATCGGCCGGTTCTGTTCAAGAGGCCATCGACACGTGTTTGTTTTTCCAGTCTGAAGGTCGTCGACTTTATGGCCAGACAGTGAATTCGGAACTGCCTGACAAAGAATTGTTCACCTACCGAAGGCCATTGGGTGTGTGTGGCATCATCAATGCTTGTAACTTCCCTGCAGCTGTACCTTTTTGGAAGATGATTCCCGCAATCATGTGTGGCAATACCTGTGTTTGGAAGAGTCCGCAAGATGCTCCTCTTCTTTCGTTTGCCCTCGCACGAATTATGCATGAAGCAGGCTTGCCGAACGGTGTAATCAATTTGGTTCATGGTAAAGGCAGTGGAGCTGGACAACATTTGATCGATGCCGTCGACGAAGGACGTGTCAACAAGATTTCATTCACTGGTTCGACTGAAGTTGGTAAGATGATTGGAGAAGTCTGCGGCCGTAATTTGGTCTCATGCTCTCTCGAGCTTGGTGGTAAGAACCCCCTTGTCGTCATGCCAAGTGCTGATATCGACAACGCTGTTGAAGGCGCCTACTGGGGTGCTTTCGGGACCGCTGGACAACGCTGCACCTCCTTGGGCAACTTGATTCTTCACAAGGATATTTACGATGAGTTCATGACCAAATTCATGGCAAAAGTTGAATCGACGAGAATTGGAGATTCACTGGTGCACGATGGTGTCCTTTACGGCCCAATGCTTTCTGAAAAGTACGCAAAGGATTTCCTTTTGGGAGTCGAGATGTGCAATGCATCAGGAGCAAAACAGATTTTCGGGCAAGGTCGAATCACCAGCGACAACAAGCCATCCAATTTCCTTGGACACGCCGAAGACGGAGTCTACATGTGGCCTCACGTCTTTACCGATGTTACAGAAGACATGGACTGTTTCCATGAAGAGGTCTTCGGCCCCGCAGTCACAGTTTGTAAGGCCAATGACTTTGAGCATGCCCTTCATTTGGCAAACGCTAGTCCATACGGGCTTTCATCTGCGATTTATACCAACGACCGACTCGAAGCCTACCGTTACAAGACCGGAATTAAGGCTGGTATGACCGGAATCAATAATTCTACTACGGGTGCAGAAGCGCATTTACCGTTTGGTGGGGTGAAAGGTTCCGGAAACGGTACTCGAGAATCTGGAATTTGGGTTATTGAAGCGTACTCGTATTGGCACGCTGTAAACGATGAACTTTCTGGAAAACTCCAACTTGCACAGATGGATGTTGATGAAGTTGAAATGGCTGAAGCAGATGTGGACTGGACTCAATTGGCTTGATTGCTTGAGCAATTGTCGCATAAAAAAAACCATACTTCATATATGGATAACAGTGGATGGAGGGTGTTGGAGTGACTCAAATGCCGTCTCGATTCGTTTTAGACACTGATGAAGATATTGGCAATATTGAGAGAATTCACTCCGCCTATCTAGAATGTGAAAACATCGCAAGGGCAGCATCTTCCTCTTTTTTCCGTTCGTTCCGGCATCTTCCCGAACCAAAGCGCAAAGCCGTCAATGCATTGTACGCATTTTGCCGCAGAGTTGACGATATTGCTGATGGAGACTGGTTACCAAAAAGAGACTTGACCCATCTTGACAAACTCACTCGCCAGCAATGTAAAGTTTCTCTAGAAGACCGGAAAATGAATTCATTTTTTACTCAAAAAGAACATTTCACTCGTCTGCGAGCACTCAACTCTTTCCGAGAGAACCTCGATTTAATTGAGGATGGGGTCAAAATGACTGAACCCATGTTTATCGCTTTGGCAGACACATTGAATCGATATCCCATTGAAATTGTGCATTTGAGAGAACTCATCAACGGTATGGAAGATGACCTCTACGAGACCTCTTACGAGCGTTTTGAGGACTTACGCCGTTACTGTTACAGGGTTGCATCAACTGTCGGCCTGTGTCTCATAGAAATTTATGGATATACCGACCCAAATGCACGTCGTCATGCCGTTGAGATGGGTATTTTCTTGCAGTTGGTCAATGTCCTGCGAGACATACAAGAGGACTTGTCTCGTAACAGAATTTACATCCCTTCAGAAGAATTAGCAAAGTTTGGAATCTCTCAATCTGATCTCAAAGACTCCTCGCTCGCTGGCACGAAAGCATGGCAAAATTTCATGCGACATTACATTGATCACATACAAGCTCATCGCAAAAATGCTCTCGGTCTGCTGCCTCTTTTGGACAAAGACGCCCGTCGCTCACCACGTCTCATGTGTATGGCATACAACGCCATTCTCAACGAAGCAGTTCGTCGAAACGGTGATGTTCTCAGCCGCCGACTGACACTCAATCTTTACCGTAAGATTCAGGTGGCATTCTCCACCCTGCTTTCACCGAGTCTCGAATAATGTCAGTTGACATTAATCACTGGTGGCGAATCCTCGACCTCCACAAACGAGGATGCCAACAGAGCGCTCATCAAGACCAAAAGTTGTACGATGATGATGGTTGAATCAATATCGGTCATCATGCGATGAGCGACTGATACGACAAGTGCAGGGCCCGAAGCCAAGGTAACGACCTTTGCAATGCCTTGGCACCGCAATCTGCCGTTTGCCAGACTTGCCATGATGATAAACAATCCAAATCCAATGAGAATTCCTCCTAATGCGTCGAGGAGATACAATCCCAATTCATTTGCTTCAGCATCGTCAGTCCATGCTGCAAAACTTTGCTCCATGAAGAAATCTCCAAAAAAACAAGCCATTATTCCATTCAAAATGTAGGTCGCACCTATCACTCGCAGCATATTTTGTCCATTGAACCAATCTCCTAGGGCCATAGTTGCAATTCTGTTCTTCGGTACTTATTTGTTGGCAAAGAAATTCACCTTATGTAGCCAAAACATATGGATAATCAAAAAGACGGTGTTACGACGATTGCCGATATAATCAATGATTAGGACTGGTAGAGAATTGTTACCGATTGGTCGATACTTACACGCTCTTGACTGTCATCAACAGTTATGCTCAAATCATGAACTTGAAAAGTGTTGAAGTGGATGGTATTCCAATATTCAGTCTCTCCATCTTGAATCTGAGTGGTTTTCCTTTGGCAAACATCGTCGAGTTCATCGATGATATTCCAAGTGACTTGAACCGGTTCACTTCCACCACCGAGATCTTCAAGCAGATTCGGGTTTTCAATGATTGAATAAACTTCAATCATCGAGGGATAGGGTCCACCGTTCATCGGTTGAGGGTAAAATGTCAAGATTTCAGGTTCATTCGTGTTGGATTCGGTCCATTCGATTCGCAATTCGATACGTATAGAAATAGAATTGCTTTGCTGGCGACCATTTTCATCAACAGCAAAGGCAGTCACATTGTATATCCCATGGTAGAAAAATTCGACTTCGACTTCGGTCTCGCTTCCGGCATCGACGACGATAGGCTCCCTGCCGTCGAGCGGGTCAATCCCGAACGATACAAGCGTGTTGTCAGCAGAAGTCTTGGAAAAATCAAACCCAATCTTAAGTGTTGAATTTGAAATCAATTCGCCTTCAGAGTACACCTGAACCAATGTACCATTCGTAGCTTCACTTTCAACAACGAGTTCGATACCGTTTTCAATTGGTTGTTCACTTATACAACCGGTCATTGAAGTCAAAACGAGCAAGAAGGTCAAAAACAGCGTTGCGGTTCGACCCATGAAGAACTCTCACTCATGGTTGTATAAAACGGACACTGTTTGCGCACAAGGTAACGAGATTCCTCTTGAGAAGAAATCGGAATTGTCTCTTTTTCGTGAATTGTACTGAGGAATTGAAACATGACTTCAAAAGCAGTTGAGTAAATTTTAGACTATGCGAACCTTCTCCAGCGTCTTCATCAGTGTAATTTTTGTCGCTACTCTGTTATCTGCTGGAGTATTGGTTTCTTTCGATTATGCTCGTCAAAATTCGGAAAATGAACAATTTAGTGCTTCAGTAGACGCAAACGAAGGCACCAACTACTATACTCTGATCGAGATTGACGAAGGTGATAACAACGAGGAGGAATCGGTTACCTCGATTTATCACGAATTCGTATTTACCGTAACCGGTGAAGGAGATTCTGTTTCTTGGGATTTTGGTGACGGATTAGCAGGGAACGGCATGTCGATTTCTCATCAATACGAAACACCCGGTATTTACACGGTCACTGCAACATCAATTTCTCCGAATTCAGTAAAAACATCGACGCTTGAAGTTCTTGTCGACCTTGAAGCAGTCGTTGAAGTTGACAACATGGAGTGCACATGTGCCCCAACAGCAAAAGATTCGGTGATTGACCTACTGGGAATGCAAGGTACGATGTCGCTGAAAGGTTACGTCATGGTTGAGCATGATGGAAGCAGTGAATCATGTACACTTCGCA
>JASLVU010000081.1 GCA_030741225.1 Candidatus Poseidoniaceae archaeon
CTTTCCACACCGAGATTAGAGGAATTGGTTTGGCACCGTTTGGTGGTAGGTGAATCAGATGTTGACGTAATGAGTCAAGTATTTCTCGTCGAAAATTCGTGGCCTAAGGACGAGAAAGAGGCGAAGATTCATGCCTCAAAACTTGCCGATAACCTGCTAAAATCAGGAGTTCTTCACTGATTCTTTCATCGACGGTTTGAAACCAAGATACCCTGTGGGCTGCACATGGCCATTGAACGATTGCTGACTGGAAGTATTCGAGATCAAGTCCAAGAATTGATGTCTACAGAAGATCTTGTCATCGAAGCATTTCGAGATTTAGTTAAAGACGAACTGAAAACACATATCCGTAGTAAGGTCGAAGAAGACCCTGAATTGAAAGCCGAGATTAAAGAGGCAGTGGCGTATTACTTCCACACCAAAGCCAGAACGATTTATGCTGAACTAAAAGCAACTCGTGCAGCTACACGCCTCGGTTTGCGTTTGCTTCCGGATGACCTACAAGGTGAAGTCGGTGAAGCAGTCGTTTCTCTCTTCGAAAAAGAATTGGGTGCGCTTTTGGAGAAGGCACTTTAGGGCTCTTTTTTCACTTATAGGCGCTTCTATTATGTGCCATGAACTCAGCGCATGGAACAGGTGAAGCCATGTCGACTCGGCCATTTGTCATCGTACTGATTTTTTTGGTTTCGTTGGCATCTCCGTTATCGGACTCATTTTTGGGCGAGGCATCTGCTGCTGACACATTGGTTTGCTGTGACTCGGCTAGCGTGAACCTTCATCTTCTAGGCTCAGCATCAGCAGGTACATTGTCACCATTTTCAGAGGACTTGGCTGAAACCGAAACCACAGCGACGATTGCCAATGCAGTTACATCTGAAGAAACTGTCGGAAAATGGGTTCTGCCAAATGTTTGGCCGGGGACAATTCCCGCCAATACTTGGGATGTTTCGATTCAGTATGAGGTTAGTTCTGCTGCGAGTGCCCAAGTGAACGCAACTGCGTCTTTGAAGATTGGAAGTCAAACCTTCACTGCCTCAACAGAACCTGGTAATTCCATATTGCCTCAAGGAACCGGTACTCTTAATTTTGCAATTGATGTTGATACCACATCGATTTCTGATATGGGGGCTATAGAGTTGACACTTTCTGCCCGTTCTGTTGTTTTCACTCTTCCAACTGGTGATGCGAAGTTGGAATTCATTTGGGGTACAAGCGACACCGACTCGACTGTAGAGGGAGAAATTCCGCTTTTTGACTTGGTGTTGGCAGAACCCGAAGTGGAAGGTTCGGATGTCTATTTTTCAGTCCTAATTGATTCAAATTGGGGAATGGAGATGCTGTCAAAATCAAATTCCCTTGAAATTATCGTCAATGGTCAGTCACTAACGGGTGATCCGATAGAGACTTCCTCGGATGGTGGAGTACGTGTGACTTGGACGTGGCAAGGAGCGAAAGGTGGGGTTGAAGTGGTCACAGTAGAAGCCCAAATCATCATCGAGTCAGGTGGAGAGACTCTGAAGGGTTCGACAGAATTTGAGATTGAAACCTTCGATACATCGGGTGGTACCGGAACATATTATCCTCCTGAAGAACCACTCAAAACCAATGGAGATGGAAGCCCAATTACCGTGAGTGGTACTTTTACGCTGAACAAGAATTCCGAAGGAGAATTACAACTTGAACGTACAACACGAATTGAGATTGGTGGTGAAATGGCATTTTGGATGCGTTGGGGCATGGACCATCTCGGTGATGAAGTGACAACCTTATCTCCAGTTTTGAAAAGTTTTGATGCAGGTGCAGTTACCGATGAAGAACGAGTCAGTCGTTCAATTGAAACCTCGGAGAAAATTGAATTTGAACGTCAAATGGAACGCAACTCTGCAACACTTGCAAGTTATTATTTGAGTGTTGGTCTCGGAATCACTGTTGATGACTTGTTTGGCTCACCAATAAATGATCTCGTTGTACGTTCAATTAATGTTGATCTTTATGGCGAACCAGATGTTGTCAATCACCCAGTAGGTTTGGTCTTTACGACAACCGAAGTTCTTGGTGGTGATGACTCCAGTCCCAGTGCGCGCATTAGTTTGATTCAAGATTTCATCACTTTCCAACCAGTGCCTTTATGGAGTGAAGTTAGTCTTTCGCTCGAAGGAAAGAGTACTGAGATGACCTCATTTGAATTTCCAAAAGTGGAAGGGAGCAAATCGTTGAAAACGACTCATCTACGTTTCCCTTGGGGAGAAACTTTGTCTTTGGAAGGAAATAATCTTGACCCTGAAGATACATTCGTATTCAATATATCACCAAGTGAATCACCGCTCGCTGCTCCATTGACACTTCTCATTCTTACGCTCACAAGCCTCCTGTTCGGATTCCTCTTCGCTTTGAGGATTACTCGAAATCGCCGAAGAGGTGTACTGTATCTTGAAATGATACTTATCCCGGTTGTTGCAATAGTGCACCTACTCGCCTTTTCGTCAGTGATTGTGGGAGGCGCTACTGCTGTGGTCGTTGTTATTTGGTGGGTCACATCCGTCACCAGTCCAAGGTCGAGAAAAGATATTGTTGAAGAAGCAATAACTTTGAGCACTCCAGTCATCCCATGTCCAGCATGCTCTACGCCTAACCCTGTGCCGAGTGACGAAAGACCGCTGCGATTTGCTTGCGTTGGTTGTCAAAGAGTAATCAAGATAGTTGCTTAATTACAGTTTGAGATCTTTTAGTGTGCGAACAAGTGACTCTGCTTTTTGATAATCAGTTGGAGAGAAATACCCACTAAATTCTCCGTTTGAGTCGACTGCTACGACGGCTTGTGGTCCGCGTTTTTGGATGTCTAAAAGTACAGATTTCAAGGAGTCGGTGAGCTGAACTTGTAAAAAATCCATTTCCATCCATTCTGAACATTTCGAATTGGTTGCATCTGCATTATCAGCTAGAGCTTTCAAGAATTGTCTATGTCCTATGACGCCCTTCGTCTTTGAATCGCCATCAAGTACGATAAGAACACCACCGGGTAAAGTCAACAGCCGGCCAGCAGCTTCAGCTATACTGTCGTCGATTCCAATAGTCATATGTTCGTCATCAAGTTCTAAATCTGCAACTGTCTTTGCCATGCTCGCCACTGAATGCACCTCATTGAGTAATTTTATCATCCTTTCCTCAAGAATGAGTAAACATCAATGTGGAAGAATCGACAACTCTTGCATACCCAATACGTTCAATTTGAACCATTGTTCCAATGGGATATTGATGAGATTCGAGTTTTCCATGTAGCGATTCAATTGTCTCTGCATTCGGGACAAGGAGAACGCCATCTATTGAACTTTCATTGCTTAGCCAATGTACTATAGGTCGGCGGTCAGAACGCTCTTCAGAACCAATATGTGCTGAACCGTCGACGTTCTTCACATCACAGAATCCTTTGAGTCTTAGTTCAGGAATTTTTGAATCTTCTTTTTCGATCCACACTGAACTTGTCAAAAGGCTGAAATTGCGTTTTCCACGCTCAGGGTGATTTGGGTGAACCTCAACAGAAATCGAGTCTTGGTGTGTTCCAATTAATTTCATTTGGTGCGGATTACGTACAAATGAAATCCTCGGTGCATCATCATCAATACTCTTCGTGTTGTGAGAATAGAGTGTTGAGAGTGGGACTGAAATGTCTTTTTGCGTAACACCAAGTTCTTCCCAAAAAGACCTCAATGCCTGATTCGTAATCCCTCTGTTTCGTAGAGCAGAGAGGGTTGGCAATCGAGGGTCATCCCATCCAGAAAACTTCCCATCTTCGATGTCTCGACGCATTTGCGAGGTTGAAAATCCTCCCCATTCATGGACTTTAACTCGTCCCCAATACATTGTTTCAGGGTATGACCAACCGAAGTGCTCGTACAGAAGTGTCTGCTTTCGGGTAGAGTCCATGAGGTCTTTTCCACGAATTATATGTGTCACACCTTGGAGATGGTCTTCAACCGCACTTTGGAAATCAAGTAATGGCCAAACACGGTATAATGAGCCAATTTCTTTTCGAGGATGAGGATGTTCAGCAGTGTTTTGAATTCGAAGCGCTGGCCAATCTCGTAAAGCAGGGTTTTTCAAATCCATGGATGTCTTAACTCGAACGACTGCATCGCCAGGGACAAATGTCCCATCAAGCATCTGGCCCCACAATTGAAGATTTTTATCCACGTCATTGCTACGGCATGGGCAGTTTGTTTTGCTGATTCGGAATTCCTTAAATTCTTCTCCACTGCATTGGCAAACATATCCGAAGTCCCTTGAGAGCATCTGCTCCGCATGTTCATAATAATGAGGAATTCTGTCACTAGCAATTACAATTCTATGGGGTTTAAAACCTAAAAGCCATTCTGCTTCTTCAGGAATTTGTTCATATGCTGAAGGCAATGGGGGCTTGACAACTGTGTCGGTGTCATCAAATCTCAAAATGAGCTCTCCGTCCCATTCTTTTGCATAACTTCCATTGATGACAATTCCACGAGCATGGCCGAATGAGAGCGGTCCATTCGGATTCGGAGCAAATCGAAGAACTACTTTGCCTTTGACTGCTTTTTTGAGGAGCGGAAGACCTTCTCGGCGTTCCTTTTTTTCTCGTTTTTCTAAAAGATGTGGAGCCTCATTCTCAAGCAGTGTTGTTAAGCTGTCAATACCTAAATCCGAAGCCATAGCATTGGCTTCATGAACCGCTTTAGCAATAAGCGGAGAAATTATCTTCCCATGGGGGCGTAAGTCACTTCTGCTTGCCATAAGCCTTCCAATAACTGAACCTACAGCAGCCTTACCTTCGTATTCAATTGCATTCTGAATGGCGAGGTGTCGGAAAGCAGCAAGTGTCTCTTCATCAGGTTCCCAAGTCATGTGGCTCATCCTTCCTACAGTGTTTGCTTCATCAATTGCTCGCATGAAAATCTCTATTTTTCACCGAACAGTGTGGTTTGATTTTTTTCCAAAAAAATCCTTTTTGGAGGCTCCGCATTGTACAACTCTTTCCATGCACGGGCTACCGTTTTCCACGACCATCTCAATTCAGGATGTGGTAAACTCTCTTGCAACAATTCATTCAGCACTGATTTTGTTTTTGGATCGCTCGGATAACCTGAACCGAGCGTCAGTCCGATTTTCTGCTCTATCTGTTCTATACATCGGTCTCGTTCGACCTTGGCAAGTATACTTGCCATCCCCACAACAGGATGGTTTGTATCTGCTTTGTGTTCTGATGAAAGTGTCGAGTCTTTCCAAGGCCAGTTTGGAAGACGTTCGATAATTCTGTTGCTAAATCTCTTTTCATTCACATCGCAAGCATCGTTCATGACGATTAAGGACTCATTTGTCAAAGAATAGAGTTCTACCAAAACCTCAGCAAATAACTCCACCTCAAGTAAATTGAGTCCAGTTGTTTGAACCCCATGATCGATTCTTTCAGGTTGACAAATAATCGTCGAATATTTCCATCCATGAATCTCAGATTGTGCGAGAAACCATTCGACAATTTCCATGCGTTTCTTATGCGTCAAATCTTTTGAATCTTTCACACCTCGTTCAATGAGGATATCGAGATGTTCCTCTGGGATTGCAGCAGCAACAACGACCAGTGGACCCAACACAGGCCCCCTTCCTGCTTCATCAACGCCGACCATCCACATAGAATCACCTAAATGTCGAAATCATCTTTGTTCGGCAATGGAACAGAATCTTGTCCTTTCTTGTGTTGGTTTTCTGGAACTTCTCTCCGTAATTTTTCGTTTTCAGCATGCAATTCTGACACATTGCCGGTTTGAATGTCCTTGAGCAATGTGTCAGCAGTCGAGCGAATTTCATTCGATGTATGGAATTCAAGCACGGTTGTTGCAGCTTTGGTTAAATCAGGATGAACCGGTGCAGGTGATTGTTTATACTCTCCTGATTTTCTGACAAATTGCTGTTTAAATTTGTTTGAATCAATGGAGACTGACGGTTCGATTTTGGGAGCCGAACTTGTTGCAGTAAATTTCTCCATCCAATTTTCATCAGTCTTGGCTTCAAGAGGCTTTGTTCTCTCCTTGAACAATCGTTGCTCTTCCATGCGCTTATTTCTCGAAAGAATCGATTTGTAGATTACTACTCCCGAAAAGAGGACAGCGCAAATCATCAAAAACCATGCTTTGAATATTTCAATTCCGTAAGAAAACATCGCTCCAAAATCAATTTTCTCTTGTTCAGAACTTTCCTGCCATGGCTCTCCTAAGTAATCGGCGGTACTGCTGTGCATAAACACTGTACTCGGCTCATATTGTGAACGAACAGTTGTGTTCACCCATAGAGTTCCGTTGCTTTGTTGATCCATTGGTAAATCAATCCAAGCACGAACAGTGAAATTGTACCCAATTGGAATCTCACTGACCTCAAATGAACGGGGAAATTCAACATCTTCTTCGAAGATTGCAATAGTAGGAGGAATGAAGGACATCGGTGTAGAATGAGAAGATTGCAATTGAACAATTAGGCCATCCGCAGTGTTCCCTTCGTTACGTAAAGTCATAGCTATTGAAAGTCGACCTTTGTTGTCTATTTCTTCGATAATGTCCGTGAAATTCCATTGGATCACAGGTGATATTTTAACAGGAATTCGTGAAATTTCAACCAATGTTTCAGTGTTCAAAAGATATGTTTCTATAACAACATCACCGGATTGAAATGCGAGGGCGGTTGAGACTCCTGAAATATTGACCAATTCAAATTCACTGATTTCTCCAGCGGTAAGTTCGATAACTGGGTCCATGAGAACCGCCTCAACAAAATCAGGGCTTTCTGAAATAACAAACTCAAACGAGTCCACAGCGTTACCCGAATTCGTTACTGAAGCAGTGGTTTGGCAAGTTTCTGATGGTAGCAGTGAACGGCAATTGTCGGTTAGGAGTTGGACGCCTCCGCTGCGTTCCCAACCAATAGCAGCGCCAATGTCGACAGTTCGGGTATACTGCATAGCACCTACTGCAAATACACGAAGGCGAATATCGATACTGCCTGAGTATTCCAATGGCGCTTGGAATGCAATCTTTATTGTTCTGGATTCATTTGGCATCAAGATCTGATCTTCTAACGCATCAAAAAGCGCTACAGTCCAATCGTTGAAAGCAATACGATCAAAGTTTTCTATTCCGTCTATTGGAACTCCATTCCCATCAATGGCTTGCAATGTAATGTTCAGATAATTCGGAGAGTTCCCATTGTTTCGAACATCAACAGAGACGCGCTTAACTCCCCCTGGTTCAACAACAGCATCATCGCCAATTGCATCAATAGACGAGTTGTAAAATTCCTGCATTAAAAGATCAAAAGACCAACGAGAAATTGCCCCATCAATCCCAGATACAGCGCTCAATTGAAATCTTGGCCCCGTGCCAAAAAGGGGCATTCCATCCACAACTTCGGGGACGTCAATCCATAGAAACACATAGGCGACTGAATCAATTTGCAATGTCTCAAAGGCATTTACTCCTTCTGTATTGTTCATCGTCCAACCCCAATTCCATCCTGTTTGAGAATACAAATTAAAGGTGACTTCATCATCAAGAGTTGCGTTA
>JASLVU010000082.1 GCA_030741225.1 Candidatus Poseidoniaceae archaeon
ACCGATACGATGTATCTCACTGAAACAACCGCTACAGAACCCTGGATGCCGGGCTCTTTACGGCCATATGGGCCAATTCCCATGTCTCCAGCTGCCGGTGTAATCAATTATGGCCAAGGATTATTCGAAGGCATGAAAGCGTTTCGAACCTCCTCGGGAAGAGTTGTTTTTTTCCGACCAGAAGAGAATGCAAGAAGAATGCAGAGAGGTGCGGACAGGCTCAAAATGCCCCCAGTACCCGAATCAATTTTCATTGATGCAGTTGAACAGTGTGTACAAGCAAACATCCAGTGGGTACCGCCAACTGGAAAGGGAGCAATGTATGTTCGCCCATTACTGATGGGTTCAGGACCGATTCTTGGGGTTGCACCAGCTCCTTCGTACACTTTTCTCGTCTATGTGACTCCAGTTGGACCCTATTTCAAAGGTGGTGTTTCAGCAATCGACTTGCTGATTTCCGAAGAATACCACCGGGCAGCCCCCGGTGGCTCAGGTGGAGTCAAAGCAATCGGTAATTATGCACCGGGTATGATGCCGAGTAAAAAGGCAAAAGCAGCAGGTTACGCCGAAGTTATCTATCTGGATGCAGAAACACATAGTTTCATCGAAGAAGTGGGTGCTGCAAACTTCTTTTGCGTCAAAGAGAACATTCTCTACACGCCTGAACTTACGGGAACAATTCTACCTGGAATTACACGCCAATCAATCATCCAACTTGCGCGACACAACGGTTTTGAGGTTGTCGAAACAAAAGTATCTGCTGAATTTGCGATGGACGCAGATGAAGCATTTTGTTGCGGTACAGCAGCTGTTATTTCACCGATTGGCTCAATCACCAAAGGCGACAAGAAAGCGACTTACGGTGACGGGACACCTGGTCCTGTGACTGAAACTCTGTACAATCATTTAGTTGGAATTCAAAACGAAACCGAAGAAGACATTTTCGGTTGGTTGCACGAAATTCCATTGTGATTAACGCTTCTTGAAACTAGAGCGCTTTTTGAAGCCACTTTTTTGAGATGGCTTTGAGCCGCTTGATTTGCCTTTTCTTTGCGAACGAGCCCTTCTATCTCCTGTTTGTGGTCCTTTGGCAATCCTTTCGGCATTCGCCTCTTTTTGGTCTCGTTGCATCTGCCGCCATTGAGCGCCGATGAGTTGCATAAGTTCCTCTTTCGAATTTGCTCCAACCGATTGACGTGAGCCTGCTCGGGAAACCCACATCCGACCCTCTTTCGCATGCGGCCTACTGGGATGTGATGTGCCCTCCTCGCGTTTGATTTTTTTCAAACCCAACTTTCGTGCTGCTAAAAAAAGTCCTTCAAGATCCGGCTTGATTACAGACGAATCTTTAGGAACTCGCCGGCCATTACGACGAGAAATCCGTGTATCAAAATATCCTGGCCAAACACAGATTCGGTCAGGGTTGTGGTCCATCGAGGTTCACCATGTGCGCCGTGGAGCGCGAACAATTTGAATACTGCGGAGAGTATTCAGTCAAGAAGAACGCCATTGATGACGCCGTCTTTACCTGGTCGAGAAGTAATTCGAACTCGTCCTTGATCGGTCTCAATGACTGCTCCTTTAACCAAAATGTTTCGTCGAACATAGTTCGGATCTGATTCGTTCTCGATAACATTGTGAATGGTTCCAATCTTTGTTGTACCCTTCTTTGGGTTGTTGATTGATACTCGATTCTCAGCCATTACGCGCACCAATGTGTTTCCACCTGTTCGGCGGTAAATCTTGCGCTTTGGTTCGCCGACCAATGCCATCTGCTTCTCAGATGAGATTTCTGTAGAACGCTTGCTGCGAGCCTGAACTTTGCGTCCGCCGCTTGGTTTTCTTCGTGAGATACCGTGCCATTGAGCCATTGTAGTGCCACCTTGCAGAGCATTCCCACCAACAGGGCATATAAGAAAGCAACCCTACTCACATTGTGTTTCAATCGACGAAAAAATTGTTCCTTCACGGTCTTCTAAGGTTGCATAAATCGAATCATTTGGATGCAATTGACCTACTCCAGAAGGCGTACCTGTGAACAAATAATCACCTGCTGCAATTGGAGCCCATGTCTTCAATTCTTCAATTTGAGCGCGTGGTGTTATGGTCATTTCAGACAACCATGCCGATTGAACCAGCGTATTGTTAACCCAAAGATTCAATTTGAAACCACTCTCTTCACTCACAAGGTCTTCAAATGAACCATGCCAATCTCGAAAACCTCCAATATAAGCACTTGATTTGAAACACTTACCCTTGGTCCAAGGCAACTGCTCTGAACGCAATTCTGATTGCACCAATCTATCGGTCAAATCCAAACCAACGGCAATGGCTTCGGGCTCAAACTGCTGGTTTATCCGTAGAACACACTCAACCTCATGGTGTACTTCACCAATGTGGTCGGAAACAGGAATCTGTCCGGTTCGTTGAATACAGTTGTTTGGCTTAACAAAAAAAACAGGCGAAGGTGGTTGCTGATTGCCGAGTTCAATTGCATGTTTCGAAAAGGTTCGGATTGTACACCAAAGCGCCATGTAACTCCCATGAACACATCCTTCATCAAACACGGGGTCAAGCCAACGGTCAAGAAGTCGGTTGCCATGAGCAGAGCATGACCCGCGACTGGAGTATGAAAAAACGTAGACCGGTGCGAAGAAAAAAAATTGCACCGCTGCTGGTTGATTTAGAAAACGCTCTTGATATCGACCTTGAAGTGGATGGTGCATTTTTAGAAATGGCTGAATATGGCCCATGGACCATGGTTCTGGTCGATAAAATTGCCAAAGCAATTGAAGTTCAAAATGAATTACAGGAAAGATTTGTATTTCTGACATTGCGAGGATTTCTCGAGCATGAACATGCGGCAAAATGGGTCGAAGTTGATCACGGAGCTATTCCTTTCTTGATGAAAGGAGCTGATTGCATGGTCGCAGGTGTGCATGGAGCTGATCAAGGTATTGAGATCGGCGATTTGGTTTGGATTCGAGACATGACGCACAAACGTCCTCTGGCTATTGGATGGGCCATAATGGAAGGAAATCAAATGGTTGAGGAAACAAAAGGGAAGGGTATCAAGACGCTGCATTGGGTAGGAGACGAGCTTTGGGACATGGAACTTTAGTGATTTTTTCACCTTACACCTAAATACAACTCCGACTTAGCAGAATCATGCGAATCAACAGCATCTTGGTGTTAATGGCAGTGTTCATCCTCATTCCAATCTCGTCTATGGCTTCTGAAGTAAATGCCGGCGAAGATGTGAATCCGGCAGATAATGAGGCTCCATTCACAATCGCTGAACGTACCTCTCCGTCCGTGGACGGTGATGTCTGGAGTCTTTCAATTGTGATGAACGATGAAGAGGCAGCGAACGATACAGAATTTGAATTGATTACTCAAGTCTGTACAAACGATGGTGTTTGTGATCCTCCGGTAAAAATGGATGCTGAAAAAGAAGGCAACACATACTCGATATCAGTAACACCGCCATCAGACCATACCTACGTCAATTGGCGCGTGAAAGCAATCTACAGCGATGGAAACACGACGAATTTCCCTCAAGGCGATTGGTACAAGACTTGGTCATCGTGCTACTATCAGCAAGATTCCGGCTGGGGTGGTGAAGACTACCAAGATGGTGAGTGCAGTACAGGTGAAGATGTTGGCTTGCCTGGTTTTGGTGCCGTGATAGCAAGCACAGGAATTGCATTCGCTGCAATTACTCGACGTGATTGAGGTACTCTACAAGTCGTTCAACAAATCTTCGCTGTTCAATACCCCATTCGACCATTGTCACTTTACAAGAGCTTCGTGTCTTGGTTATCGAACCCTGAATGAATCCAACCTGTTGTACATCGCTGGCAACCAGTGGTAAGTTCTTGCCTTTGAAGGAAAGAAGACAACCGTTGGATTCAATTGACGCTTTACCGTAGTCAAAAGTCAATGATGTCTCTTTCTTGTTGAGAGTGAATTCAACTCCTCCAGCCTTTAGAAAGCGCCGTAATGCGGAAAATATTGCACTACCATCACCGTCAGATGACGAGCCTCCATAGGCAGAAAGGAAGTCAAGTTCTGTTGAGTTTTGCTCCATGAGATGGTCCAAATCGCGAGTTCTCGGCTTTCCATTTGCCATGCCTATCGTGTAGTGTACTCCCCACCTGTTCTTTGTTATGTCGCATGAGTGTATTGGCCACAACATAAGTGCATCACAGAACGGAAATCGTTCCGATGAGGCTCATGGAGTACAGTGCAAGAAGTCAGTTTGAACTTCAAGCAACAGACTCCCTTCAATCATGCCGTCGAGAACTAACGAATGCTGCCCCAGCAAGTGCCATGGTAGTTAGAATCGCCAAGAAACCAGGTACTGACTCGTCATCAGAATCGTCTACAGAATCGCCTCCTGCTGGGGGCGTGACTTCTACAACACCGCCGTCACCAACAATGACTTTACCAAACATTCCTGCAGCCAAGTGGGGTTCACAAGCATAGTAGAAAGTTGTGCTGTCAGTATCAAAGGTGTAACGGAAATCTACTGTTGTTGCAGCTGTGCCCGAAGAAATTCCGTTTGCTGAATACGTGGTGGATTGATCGCCGTCAACCTGTCGTACATTATGAGCCATGGATTCATTCTCCCATTGCCAGCAAACGGTTTGTCCTACAGTGATGGTGAGTTCTGATGGAGTGAATTTCAAACCGCTTGGTGCAATTCGAACTGTAGCGTCGCAATCAGGAAGCACTGGTTCAGGAACCGGGTCAGCTGGAGGCATCAGGACCTTGTCAATGACATGAATGATACCATTGGATGCAGCAACATCTGCAGTTACGACGTTCGCATCGTTCACCTGAACGCCTGCTGCGTTGACGGTGAACGTAACATTGTCACCGTTGAGTGCAGTAGCGGTTAGACCGTCTGTGAGTGCGGTAGAAGCAACACTACCAGAAACAACGTGGTAAGTAAGAATGTCAACCAAGGTGGCGTTTTCAGCATCAGTGTCAAATGTAGACAAGTCGATACCGGCAGCCGCAAAAGCTGCATCGGTCGGTGCAAACACCGTGAACGGACCTGTACCCTGTAGCGTGGTCACAAGGTTTGCTTGGGTCAATGCTGCGACCAAAGAGGTGTGAATACCGGTTCCGGCTGCGACGGTTGGGATGTCAACCAAGTCTGCTGGTGGCATCAAGACCTTGTCAATGACATGTATGATACCGTTGGTAGCAGCGACATCTGCAGTTACAACATTTGCATCGTTCACTTGAACGCCTGCTGCGTTGACAGTGAACGTAACATTGTCACCGTTGAGAGCTGTTGCAGTTCCTGCGCTGGACAAGTCACCAGATTGGTAATCTCCAGATACGACATGGTATGTCAAGATGTCAACCAAAGTTGCGTTCTCAGCGTCAGTATCGAAACTTGAGAGATCAATTCCAGCAGCGGTGAATGCTGCATCGGTCGGTGCAAACACCGTGAATGGACCTGTACCCTGTAGCGTGGTCACAAGATTTGCTTGCGCTAGAGCGGCTACAAGTGATGTGTGGATTCCAGTGCTGGTTGCGGTAGCAGGGATATCGCTGAGTGTGGATGCGAGAGTAAAGTCTGCAACCATCGAAGAGTGAACGGTACAAAAGTAAGTCAAAGTATCTTGTTGAGCATCGAAATCTGGTGTGAAAAAGAGCGTGAACGTTTCGTTGTCGGAAATTCCTGTTGAAGCCGAACCATCTCCGGCAATGAGAATGTCAGTGCTCGAAGCGGTGTTGTAACCTACATCGCTGATGTAAAAGGGATGGGTGGATGGATTGTTGAGACGTTGGAAATTGTAATTCTTCGATGTATCAATTTCAGTTATCTCGTTGCTGCCTGCAGCATCTGAATAAAACTGATAGTACGGAGCCCCAGCCATTGAACCGTCCCCGACGAACACATCCACTGGAGGCATCAGAACTTTGTCGATGACATGAATCACTCCGTTTGAGGACTCGACGTCTGCACCGGTAACTAATGCATTGTTGACTCTCACTTCGCTTGTCACAGAGAACGAAACTTTGTCGCCGTTGACTGCATCTGCAGTGGTTCTGTCAGAGAGGTCTGTAGACATGACCTTTCCGGAAACCACGTGGTAGAGGAGAATGTCAGTAAGAGTTGCGTTCTCATCATCGGTATCGAATGTCGATAAATCGATACCCGCATCGATGAATGCTTGATCCGTAGGCGCAAAGACCGTGAACGGTCCGTTGCCCTGCAAAGTCGAGACAAGGCCGGCATGAGTGAGGGCAGCGACGAGCGTATCGTGCTCACCGGTCGCGGATACATTGGTAGGGATGTCGTCTGTTGCACCCGCAGATACTCCAAGGGGGAATGTGGAAATCAACAGGCTGGCTAAAATCAGGGTTGCTAATGCTCTCTTCATGGAGAGAGTTTTTTCACAACCCCTTCTTAAATGCCTGTTAGAAGAATAAAAATTTCAAAACGGAGAGCGATATTCATCAACATCGCTCGCTATGCGGAGGAGTTGGTTGTATTTTGCAACCCTGTCGCTACGGGCAGGAGCACCGGTTTTGATTTGCCCGGCCCGCGTTCCGACTGCGAGGTCAGCAATGGTGACATCTTCCGTCTCTCCACTCCTGTGAGAAATGACGTTGTTGTAGCCGTTAGAAGTTGCCAAATCCATGGCTTCCAACGTCTCAGTAACTGTTCCAACCTGGTTTAGCTTAACCAGCATTGCATTGGCAGCACCGATTTCAATCCCCTGAGCCAAACGCTCAGATTGAGTAACAAAGAGGTCATCGCCTACAGACTGCACACGATGCCCCTCGCGTTTGGTGAATGTTGCCCAGCCTCTCCAGTCATCTTCATCAAAGCCGTCTTCAATCGAAAGAATTGGATATTCATCCAACCAACCAGAATACACATCTGCAAGTTCATCGCTTGAGAGGATCTTTCCGTCCATGTGGTACCCCTTTTCAGAGTGAAATTCAGTCGCAGCTACATCAAGGGCAATTCCCATCTCTTCGGTCGAATATCCTGCGCCTTCGATTGCTCGAACCATGTATTTCAGGCCCTCTTCATTTGCCGGAAGGTTCGGTGCAAAACCGCCCTCATCACCAACGCCGCCCAAAAGTCCGTCTGACTTGAGTTCCTTCTTGAGAGCATGATATGTTTCCACACCAGCTCGAAGACCTTCCTCAAAGGTGTCAAAACCGTGAGGCATGACCATAAACTCTTGAACATCTACGTTGCTTGCAGCATGTGCTCCACCGTTCAAAATATTCAACATTGGAACCGGCATCAAACCTCCGGCCACTCCTCCAATGTATTTCCACAAGGGCATCTCATGAACCGCTGCTCCTGCGTGGAGGCAAGCCAATGAAGCCCCCAGCATTGCATTCGCACCAATTTCAGCCTTGTTTGGC
>JASLVU010000083.1 GCA_030741225.1 Candidatus Poseidoniaceae archaeon
TACAGGCATTCAATTCGATCATTCCTGAAAACGGTGAAGGTGATGTAATCATTCCGATTGCAGTAAAAGCCGCAAGTTCTGGTCGTGTAAAAATTTCAAACATCGATATTGCATACAAGATGCAAACACGTGCAGTAGATGCATCTATTGAAGGGGGAATGGTTTCGCCGGATGGAGTTTTCAGGACATTACAAATACGAGTTGCGCCGGGTGATGATGTCGATAAAGTCACCCAAACTCTCGTTGCACTTGACAACTCATACGGTGAAAACCCTGCCTTTGAGTGGCAACGTGGAGACACTTGTTCAGTCATCAGTGATAGCAATGGGATCGTGCAGTTTGATGTGGCGAACTGTACCTCGACGACGGCATCTGACGGTCTAGTCACCATTCGAATGCCGCTTCTTGTAAATTGGACATGGGATGATGAAAGTAGTATGCAAGCTCTGATTTCCGTTCAAGATGATCTTGGTCCTGCAGTATCTGCTTGGGAAACAGAAAGTCTTGACATGGTCGTCGAAAATGATATTCAACTCGACGGATTACAAGTCTTTGACGAAACTGGAAGAGCATTGACATCTCTTGATTGGGTGCGAGGTGGATACAATATGTCGTTTAGTGGAAAAATACATTTCCAAAACTCACAACTCACGCCTTTAGCTGGCCAATTTTCCTTGAGAATCCTCGGCCAAAATGTTACCCAGGACGGTGATCCAATTGGTGAACCAATCGAACTTGCTCGTGAACAAAATCCTGCATTTGGCGATTACAACATCACCTTTACTTCACCGTTGCAATCTGAGCCTGGTGGTATGATTTTCTATGTTGAAGCGGTTGAACTGAAAAACGGTTCAAAATTCACCAATCCCGGTTACAACACGATTCGCCTCATTCTTGACGGAAAATCGCCATTGGTTTTGTCTTCAACGCCGTTTGATGGAAGCGAACGTCATGCAGGCCCACCTGCACCTGGCGGACAAGCTGTCAGTTTTGTTATTCAAGATTCTGTTGATCCACCAAACCAAATCACCCTCAATTATTGGATTGGTTGCAAAGCAAGTGCTGCCATCGGATGCAGTGACTATAATTTCGATGGATTACCAAACGCAGATGAGTATGAAATGAAGATACTTAGTTCCCCAGATACACGGGCTGGAGGAATCAACATTTTTGACGGACTGATTGATGATTCTATGCTTGAACATGGCCAGTATGTTTCGTATTTTATTACCGGCCAAGACCCTCAAAACAATGCAATTGCAATGGGAGGCGGTCCGGTTTGTCCCGATGCCAGTATCCCATGTGGCTACGTTGGAAATGAACAGACACCTAACTGGGACAATGATTTGGGAACATACCGTATTCGTGTCGAGTTTGAGCCACAACTTGATTTGGACAATTCAACAATCTTAGGACATGATGATGAAGCACCATTGCATCCTGGAATTCCTTACACAGCGCAAGTTGTTCTTTCCGACCGTAATGGATGGCAGGATATACAGTACATTCAATTGGCCTTAGGCGGAGATTTTGATGATGATGACACATCGATGTTTATCTCTCTCACAATGGGTGCAGATGGTGCACCAGTGGCAGTAATGGAATCTGGTTCAGAGAATATTGCGGTTTCAAATCTCTATTCATCCGTGAGTCTTGATGAACAGAACAGCAGCATTATCAAAATTCTTGCTCGATTCCAAATGACTTGGACATTCCCGGAATCCTTTGACACAGATAGTTCCAGTTTATTCATTCCAAAGTTACTCGTAACTGATTTACCATGCAATGAGGGAGAAGTTCAACCTTGCTTTGAAACCAAAGCAGGTTTGGCAAATGATGCATGGAGTCTTGACAATGATTTCAGATTTGACACAATGGATGGTCACATTCGAGCAGTCGAACTCCGTAACGGTGAAAATCACTATAATGCTGAATTTGATGAAACTCTTATTGGTGCAGGTCAAGCGTTGAGAGTGAACGGTCGCGTATTGTTCTCTGATTCTGAAACTCCTGCTCCTCCAGGTGCCTTTGATGTGGTATTTGGTGATTATGACAATGTCTGGACAACTTCGACTCGAGCAGACGGAGAATTCAGCCTTGATCTACTGATTCCATCTGTACCTTCTGGAAAACTAGACTTACGTCTTGAACTCGGCGACCTTCCCGGTTTAGCAATGGACGAGACTCAACAAACACCGCGTGTTCGACTAATGGTTGATAACAGCCGACCGACTATTGCTGCAATTTCTTTGGATGAAGTATCGGCAAATTCGGAACTTTCTATTGGTTCATGCGGTAATTTACTCGTAATGTTAGAAACATTTGACGACCATGGGTTTGACCTCAGTGATCCAACAGTGCTCCATTATCGTGTCCGTGCTGGTGAGGCTGAGATTTCAAGAGGAAGTGTACCTTTGCCAGATACAACCCCATTTGGAGACCAGTTTTTCTGGACAGGTTATCTTGATTTGACAGATGCAGGTGCGACAACGCTTTTGCCATCGTACACAGTTGATGTTTGGGTTTCTGGCTCTGATTCATCTGGAAATCCATTTGACACCATTGGAAATTCTTTGATTGAGCCTATAGCTTCATGGCCACTCGCTCTTCTTGGACCAAGTATTGACCTTGATAACGAAGCCAACTCGTTCTCTTGGGATGATCCGAGTCCCATTGCAGAACAAGCGGTAAACCTTGAGTTCGAAGTACTCAACACTGGTGGTAAAGGTGATGTTGCCTTTGTTCTTCAACGCTCTGTGGAAGGTGGTTTCTGGCAGAACACTGCCCGGGTTGACCTTGTTGCTGGTGCTGGTGGGACATTGACCGGTTCCCTTCCAACAGTCGCAAGTGCCGCCGTCGGCGAAAGTATCGAATTCCGGCTTTTGGTCTTAGTTGATGAAGTCGAAATGGATCGTAAGTCAATGGACCCTGTTCTAATCAAGGAACAGACAGTTCGAGATGGTGAAGCCCTTGCGCAGCAAGCACAAGAAGGAACTTTTAGCATTGTTCTCTACATTATTGCACTTCTCTCTCTCAGTATGGCGATGTGGTTACTTGTTGTGAATCGACGAATTCGACAAGCTGAGTTGGACGGACCATCAGAAGACCAAACTGAAGAAGTTCTTGAAGAAATGAATCTATCGAAATCAATACCTACCATCGATTCAAGTGTTCCTCCACCTAATGGATTGATTGTTCCTGCGCAACCCGCAGCAGCCCCTCCGAAACCAGTTGCCCCATCTCCTCAACCGGCTGCACCCGTTGCGGCAGTTGGAGCCCGAGCGCCACCTCCTCTTCCACCTACTGGACTTCCTGCAGGATGGACACAAGAACAGTGGAATCATTTTGGATGGCAATATGTTGAAGCCCTGAAAAAGTGAGTTGTTTGAATGGTGGAAGACCAAAATACTGCTGTTGAGGGCATGGTGACTCTCCAAGAAAGAATGGTTAATCTCATCAATCAACTGAATATGCCTTTAATTGAGGTAAGTTTAGTCCTAAGTAAACACATTGCAGGGCTTTCACGCACCCTTGATGAGCACATCCAGCAGACAGGGCAAGAATTTCCTGAATCGGTGACTCATCCTTGGTCAATTGACACCGGCGAAAATCAAGAATCTGAATTTGAATTTGATCTGGAAAAGGTGTTCAAAATTATTGATGAGGACAGAATGGATATTTTATCGACCTTAATTCGAGTTACTCTAGTCGAGATTGATGCGTCACTAGCAGAGGGTATTCTCGCCTTGCGTCCTTGGGAAGCGTTGTCTCGCACACAGCTCTCACGTGCGAAAAGCCCTGGACAATTGTTCTCTCCACTCGAGATTCCTGATGAATGGTAAGCAATGGGTTTGAAAATACCAACCACTACGGGAGAACATGGCCAGTAAGCGTGTTGTCTGCCTTGGCCTTGTAGCAGTTTTTCTTGCTCCACTTCTTTCAGGATGCTTTGGTGTTGAAGAATTGCCAATTGTTGAACAGAAAGGCATACCCGGTGGTCTTACACTTGCATGTTTAGATGATTCAAAATACACCTCCATGGTCCTTGAAATTGATTATGCTCCTGGCTATCAACCCGACACTTCGTCAACAAATTTACTTCTTCAAAGACTGGAGTCAGTATGCAATAAACCGTTAGGCATCAACGTGATTTTTACCGAGACGAATTTCTTGAATAACGGAGATTGGTCAGCGAGTGATATTCGAGAGGCATCGGAAGACACAAAATCGGTCTCGCCCAGAGATGGTTCTGTTCTCACATGGCAGTTTATGTTCCCATCGGGTATGTATGAAGACGAGAGTGTGCTAGGTGTAGCCGTTGATGCATCGACAGTTGCTTTGTTCAAGGATACTATTGATGACGCTGAGAATATTTTTCGTCGCCCATCTGCAGAAAAAATTGAGAACAGTGTACTCGTTCATGAAGCGGGTCACCTACTTGGACTGGTAAATCTCGTGTACACATCTCCCGCTGACCATGAAGACCCGGATCATCCTGGCCATTCTAACAACGAAGATTCGGTCATGTATTGGGCTGTTGAATCTGCAAGTATCTCGAATTTTTTTGATAACGAACTTCCAACTGAGTTCGATAGTGATGACATCGCAGATTTAGAGGGTCTTGCCGACGGAAGTATTGCAATATCTTCGCAATTATGGAGCCCTTAGTCGGATGCACTCAGTTGAGTAGCTGCTCTCCATGCATCAAAGATTGAGTAAAGCCAAAGACAAATCCATAGAACAATAGTTAGAGCCAGAGGTATTTGTAGTAGCATCCAGTCAAACCCTTTACGATGTTGGCGATTGAAATGTTGCCCAAGAAACAAGAACGGAATCGATGCTAAGAGCGCTGTTATGAGTGGGCGCAATGTGCCCCATGCTCCAACTCCGAAGGTGATTTCTCTCCAGATTTCTCGAAACAATCGAACAGGCCGCCATTGAAGAAAACCCTTGTCGTCATCTGGAGTTTGGAAAGTCGTCTCGTCTCGATGTGGACTCTCCATGAACTTGCCTGGCAGTTCAAGTTTGTCAACATGACGCTCCTTTTCAAGACATGAACATCAATAACTTACTGCCTTACCATCCTTCATGGCCCGGATACTCATAACAGGATTTGAGCCATTTGGTGATTTTAAAAAAAATATTTCCCAAGAAATTGTACAACAATTTCCCTCGTCGCTAATATTACAAGACCCATGGTCGAAACTTCGTCAACATCCGATGGAATCTATTGATTTGAGCGTCGAGAAAATGGTTCTTACAGTCGACAAACAAGGTTCATCCACAGTTTCCAATTTACTTGAAGAAGGTCTTCAATGGGATGGAATTATCCACATTGGTTTGTGCTCTTCGTGTGATTTACCACGTATTGAAACGCTGGCGCAAAACCGAATTGAAATGCGGATTCCGGATAACTCGGGAAGACAAATTTTGAGTTCAACAATTTCAGATTCGGGGGATTTAAGTGTAAGATTACCTGTGAATTATTGGACAAATCTACCTTGGTCGGTCGAATGTGAGGTCTCAAAGGATGCCGGCACTTTTGTTTGTAATGAGACATTATACCGTTCTTTGAAATCTTTGCAGGACCATGAGAACCTCGAAATCCCATGTCTGTTTGTTCATTTTCCAGTCGAGGAAAAATGCTCTGTTGAAAAAGCCTCTGAATTCCTTCATGAAATTCTCCAACGGATGTTCTTTCGGCCGGTGATTTCTGTCGTTGGTGGACTTCTTTGGCGAGACGGAAATTACATGGTAGCTCGTCGGAAAATCGGCGAACTCCATGCTGGAAAATGGGAGTTTCCAGGGGGTAAAGTCGAGAAAAATGAAAGCAAAATGACGGCGATTAAACGAGAGATGATGGAGGAGTTTGGTTGGAAAGTTTCTGCATTACCATCAATTGGAACCTGGTATCACTCATTGCCTGATATCGAGATTGCTCTTCACATAATGCCGCTTCAAATTGAATATGCTGATTTGAATGACCAAACCGTATGGACCTCACACGATGCGATTCTTTGGAGAACACTTGACGATAACTCTCCCCTTGAATGGCTTGGTAATGACCGCATGGTCGTCGAATGGATGAGGAAGAATAACTACAACGGCTAAATCCAAGTCACTGCATCTCCATCGCTGTCCATGGCGCTCTCATCAGCAATACTTCGAGGTATCACATCTCGTCCTTTATGCCACGTGGCCGCAACCAGCCAGTCACTGAGATGCTCACCACTTAGAGTCACAGTTATTACCCCACCAAGTGGTTCTTCATTCGGAAGTGGAAACGCCACTTTGCCAACAATTGCTGCTTGACGTGAAAGACGAAATTTGGTTTGATTGTTTTCCAATAGTAGTGACATAGAATCCAATGCAGTATCAAGAATCCTCTGTTCATGCAATTTCTTCAGGAAGGTCTCTAAAGATACGCCTTCGTTTGACAATTCAGTATTGCTTGCAGAACCCAATTGTGGATTTAAAATTTCATCCGAAACTGAGAATTCTGGAAACAAGCCAACCAATGCTTGAATCACTTTTTCAGGTGAATCTGCTCCTCGCAAACTTGTTTCAACTCGAATCTGCAAATTTTCATTTACACCGTTGAGGCGTAACATTGGTTCTTGCATGGACCGGCCAGAACTCACTCGCTCATGAACATGCCTTTCAACGGCGAAAATGGCGAAGAGGTGAAAACAGTGTACTTTCACGACCAATTATGAGTGATAGGAATCCTTTGATTGCATCAGTAATTCCGGTACTCAATGAAGAGAAGTTTATCGGTTCTTGCATAGATTCTCTCGTACAACAATCTTTACCACCATCTCAGCACATGATTTTGATACTCGACGGAGGTTCAACAGATTCAACTCGTTTAATCGTTGAAAATGCCATACGCAAAAGCGAAGAATCGAATGGACCGGTTATTGAACTTCATGACAATCCTGGCAAGCATGTGGCTGAGGCAAGGAATTTGGCGATGTCACTGCTGCCCAAATCCGTAGAATTTACTGTCGAATTAATTGGCCATTGTACAGTTGAGCCCAACCATCTTCAAGTCAGAATGGATGAATGGACGCGTCTTTCCGAACTTTTTCCAAAGCCTCTTGCAGCATTAGGGGTGCGTGTCATGTCTCGAGAAGGGGTCCACGGTACATATGAATCATGGATAGAAGGCGCACTCTCTTCTCCATTTGGAAGCGGTAGTGGACAATTTGAATCGTTTTCTGAATCCAGTGAGACCAAGGTGCCTGCATTTGCAATGCATTCACGTAGCGCATTAACCCGTGTGAATGGATGGGACCCCGAATTTATTACGAGCCAAGATAGTGATCTATCAATGCGTTTACTGGAACATGATTACACCGTTGCCCGAACCCCACAAACATACGTTAGGATGGC